>JAKAVI010000321.1 GCA_021817355.1 Pseudomonadota bacterium
CGCATAAAGTTTGCCATCTGGCGCCTTCATGGCCGCCGAGGCAACAAAATCACCCTTTTTGATATCGGCGACGGTTGCCTTTTTGTCGCCAATGATGCGTGCTTTTGGGAGAAGAGAGATTTTCTTGATTACGCCTGCATTGGTTTTGACCGTAAGCAGATGATTGGTGCGTCCATAAGATACGATTGTCCCAGACAGTCTTTTCATGGCGGGCGCAGCGTATAGACTTGGTGCTGCCACACTCGCCGTCAAGACTGCTGCAATCACTAATCGGCGCATCATTTCGTTCCCTCAGACGTTGCAAGGGTACTATGCGCGATTGGCTGCCCCCTGGCAATCAGTGCAGAACGACGTGCTCGAGTGGCGGCAGGGTTCCTGTATGCTTGACCCTAAACTGCACGCGGCCAATCAGCCGGTCCCCTTCCGTCTCAATGTCGACCCGCCACTGCCCGTCCAGCGGATCATGCTTTGTAGTATACCCACGATAGCCACCATTGCGGCCACCACTCACGGTGAAGGTTACAGAAGCTTCAGGAATCCACTGATGCTTTTGCGGTGAGTACCATTCCCACTCATGGCGGATGCGGGTAGTCAGGGCGATTGGGGCAAAGACTGAGCTGAACACCGAGACCGGGGCACCGGGCGCAAGATAGATGGTTTGTGGCCAACCAAAGCGCGTGTACCATGGCTGGTGCTGGCCGACGGCCAGATAAACCGGACCACTTTTGCGGATCTGCTGATAGACGCCGCTGGCTGCCAAGGCGAGCGGAAGGGGTGGTAGCACCCCGGTGAAGTAGAAGATATTGAGAATCAAAAAAACTCCAAGGCCGCCGCCAAGCATCTTCCAGCGCGCCTGGGCAAATCTGGGACCGCCGATCCACGCCAGTATCCAGCAGTAGACAAGAAAGACGATGACCGCGCCGCCACCGCTGAGCAGAAACACTTTCGGTCCAATAGTATGGACGTAAATGGGCACAATCAGGATGGCAAAGGAGATGAGCGCAAAGAACAGAAGTGTGGTGGAAAACACCAGCCGCGATACGTAACGGTGAAACAGTTCATTGCCGACAAGAAATGCCAGAAGGAGCAGCAAAAAGGGCCAGGATGTGGCGAAAACCGCTGTCCGTGAGTAGAAAACCAGCAGGCCACTCCAAAGACTTCCCAGCGCGAACTGGATGGCCATGGGGAAGAGATTACGCCACCTTTGCAGGAATCCTTGGATGGCAGAGGTTTCTGCAGCATGCAGCAGGCCAATGCCGAGTGCGGCAAGGACGAGATAAAAGCTCGGCAGCGCCTGCGTTGTCGGCAGATCAATGCTGCCAAGCAGCATATAATCGCTGGCAAATCCCGCGAGCATCGAGGCCACAGAGAGGTGGGGACGATAACGCGCGAGGAATCCGCGGATGGCGGCGAATTTGGAAGGCGGTGAACTCGAAACTTCCATGGCATTCCCAGCTTAAAGCTGCCGGATGAGGACAAGCCGTGTCACCATGCCCATAAATTGGGCGCAAGAAGGGCAGATCGACGGGATTTTAGCGACAGGCAAGCTGCCATAGCAGTTCTGCCACAGCCAGATCTTCCAGCGCTGCGCCCACGGACTTGAAGAGTGTCCGTTCGGTGCTGTCGCGCCGTCCTGGATGGCTTCCTCGGCAAAGTGCGTACAGGTCGGAAATGGTATCCTCTGCAATGAGTCCCGTGCGCAAAGGTTGTACGAAGTCTCCGGCTTCTGTGATCGCGGCCTGCCGTGTGTCGGCAAAGAGGCTGGCCCCTGCCACTGCCGCGTCATCGGCCTCGCGCATGTCTGGAGTGAACCCCCCGATGAGATCCAAGTGGGTGCCAGGGCGGAGCCAGCGGCCGCAAACCAGAGGCGTCTTAGCAAGTGTGGCACAACTGATGATGTCGGCCTCCTTGACCGCGGCTTCCAGCTCCTGGGCGCTCTGTACCGCCAGGCCGGTTTGTACACCAAGGTCCTTGGCGAGACGGGATGCCTTGTCTGGCTGACGGCTCCAGACGGTGATGCTCCTCAGCCCGCACTGCATTCGCGCATAACAAAGAGCAGTGTAGCGAGCGATCCTGCCGCTACCCACGATGAGCAGCCGCTCGCTGTCATTGCGGGCGAGATAGCTTGCCGCAAGCACGGAGGTGGCAGCCGTGCGCTGCGCCGTCAGTTCGTCTCCGTCCACCAGCGCCAGGGGCCGCCCGCTTCCCGCATCAAACAGAAGATAGGTGGCATTGACCGCAGCTTCGCCCCGCGCCGAGTTTCCCGGAAACACCGTGGCAATCTTAACACCCGCCAGGGCTCCTTCCTGCCAGGCGGGCATTAACAATAACGTGCCATCAGGTTCGCCAGGAACGACGATGCGGTGATGATGGCGTACCGGCATGACGCAGCCCTGTGCAAAGGCGCCGCGCAATGCCTCCACCATAAGATTTGCGTCGGCGAGGCTACGGATTATGGCTGCGTCCAATATTGGTACCGCAGCCTTGTCGTGCAGCCCGACTGCTTCCGGTTCACCTGTCATTCCGGCTTTCTACCCGCAGCCTAGCTGAGCGCAAATCGCTAATAGCCCCGCTTTACTCTGATGTTGGAGGCACCGGCTGCCAAGGAACATAGCATCGCGGGACATAGGGATAGTAGCCCGGAGGATCCTCGCAGTAATACCAGTAATAGGGCGGCGATCCGTAGCTATTATAATAATCGTAGTAGGAAGACGGACCGACATAAAGGGGATAGGGGTAGATGGGCTGGGGATAGAAGAACCAATCACCGGAGACCACCCACCACCAGCCAAGGTGACCATCGTGCCAGCTATGACGCCAGCCGCCGCGCTCCCAGAGCCGTCGCTCTGGCGGCGAAAAGTGCTGAAAGCTGCGCCCGCGGAACCTGCCATCCGGATGCATTGGAAACCCCGGGCGTCCCTGAAAACCACCGCCTACACGGGCAGGACCAGGAAGCCGGCCGCGAAAATCGGGCGGCGCGCTGCGAAAGCCCTGTGGCGGCATGGCGCGATTGAATGCCGGGCCAGGTGCCGGGCCGCGCCCGCTTCTTTGAGGTTGTGCGCGTTCACGCGCAGGTCCGGGCTCCGGACCGTGACCTCTTGGCATAGCCTGCGCCTGGGTCAGGACCGCAAGAGCTACACTCGCGGTAAAGGCAGCCATCGCTGAAAATTTGCGCACAACACGATCTCCCTTTTTTGGGCGGGCTAGACGGGCTTCGCATGACGCAAAAATCATCCGTGCGTGCGACATACCAAGGCTACCAGCTCCGATTTAATCCTTCCCACGTGCTTTGGGCAAGATTTTCCCGGAAGCAATTAAGGCACACAGAAGGCGTCGGCCCGTCATTGAGCTGCAGTCCGTAGCCCTTGCACCTGTTGTACCACCGACAGGTTGTGGCCAAGGAGGTCGCTGATTTGTGATCCGGTCAGGGTTTCGTGCTCGAGCAGCGCTTCAACAAGACGATCGAGCTCGCTGCGATGATCGGCAAGTATATCGTGGGCGCTGCGCGCGGCCTCAGCGGTCAGGCGTACAATCTCCTCGTCAATCCGCGATGCCGTTTCCTCGCTCATCGCTTTGCGCCCGGGGAACAGACCCTCATAGGCAGAGCCATGATCGGGCTCTTCGAAGCTGATGAGACCGAGCTTGGTGCTGAAACCAAATTCACAGACCATCCGACGGGCAAGCTCGGTTGCCTGCCTTATATCATCACTCGCCCCTGTGGTCGTATCGTCACTGCCAAAGTACATTTCCTCGGCAATGCGGCCGGCAAACAAGATCGCAAGCCGCGTGCCCAGTTCACGGCGGGAGTAACCAAAGCGATCGCGTTCGGGAAGTGACAGGGTCGCCCCAAGTGCACGGCCATGAGGTATGATGGTTACCTTGTGCAAAGGATCATGGTCAGGTGAGTAGAGCGTTACAAGCGCGTGTCCGGACTCGTGAACCGCGGTGATTTTCTTCTCTTTGGCACTCATGACCAGTGAGCGCCGCTCGCTTCCCATCATGATCTTGTCTTTGGCATCGTCAAAGTCACGTGCACTCACCAGCACCTCATTTCTGTGCGCGGCAAGAAGAGCGGCTTCATTTACGAGATTGGCAAGATCGGCCCCCGAAAGCCCGGGCGTACCCCTTGCCAGAGCGCGGATGTCGACGTCCTGAGCAAGGGGTACTTTTCGGACGTGGACACCAAGGATTTGCTCCCGACCGGTAATATCCGGATTGGAGAGCTGGATACGGCGATCAAACCGTCCTGGACGCAGCAATGCGGGATCAAGAACATCGGGCCGGTTGGTTGCCGCCAGGAGTATTACTCCTTCCCGGGTATCAAACCCGTCCATCTCCACAAGCAGCTGATTGAGCGTCTGTTCGCGCTCATCGTTCGTTCCCGAATAGCTCATGCCCCGCTTGCGGCCGACGGCGTCGATTTCGTCAACAAACACGATGCAGGGGGCACTCTTTTTTGCCTGCTCGAACAAATCCCGCACGCGGCTTGCCCCCACTCCGACGAACATCTCAACAAACTCGGACCCGGAAATCGAAAAGAATGGCACCTGAGCTTCACCGGCAATGGCACGTGCGAGGAGCGTCTTTCCGCTCCCCGGGGGGCCAACGAGGAGGCAGCCTTTGGGGATGCGGCCTCCCAGCCGCTCAAACTTCTGAGGGCTTTTGAGAAATTCCACTATCTCCTCGAGTTCGCTGCGTGCCTCATCGATCCCGGCGACATCTGCAAAGGTCACGGGGTGGGTTTGTGCGGGGCTAATCAACTTCGCACGGCTCTTGCCAAAGCCAAACCGACTGCCAGCCTGGTTGCGACCGGAGAAAAGAATGAAGATCCAGACACCGGCAATCAGCAGGAAGGGTACCCAGGTCAGTAGCGTGACCAGGGCTGAACCTGACTGTGGCGGGACGACAACGACATGGACGCGGTGGCGCAGGAGCTGCGCAGGCAAGTTTGGGTCCGCAGGCGTGATGGTAGTGTAGAGGGCATGGTTTGCGAGGATACCTTCCAGTTTGTGGCCCTCGATCTTTGCTGTTTTGACAGCGCCCTGATCCAGTTTCAATATGAAATCCGAGTAAGCGAGCGTGACCACGGGCGGGCGTGCAGGACCTTGATTCCCGACCCACAAAAGTACTGCTATAACGCCAATCCAGAGGAGGACGCCCAGCGTTGTAAGTGACTTGCTCCAGGTCATGGGCCGGTCCTCCGTGACAGCCCACAATAGCTGCCTCTATGCGGTAAATTGTGATTTCCCTCAACGAGGACTGTAAGGTCCGCTGCCGACAGCCGCCCGTAAAGCCTATTGGCTGACCTTGCAGCCATGGCCGACAACCTCTTTTGTGGCACCGGGCTGAGGATAAGAGCCAAATATCGCTGCGATCAGAGCGGGATCCCGATCATAGGCATCGGGAATGAAATCGACGGTGCCTCCGGATCCGATAATTGCGGTGCGATAGACGATATAAACTGTAACCGGGCCGCTGAGAGCGATACGGCGGGTTGCACCGTCGGCAATTGCCGCCTCGACACGTGAGATCCCTTGATCAACGCTGCCGGTAAGGAGCCATGATGCGAGCGGCAGAATTTGCTGCACGCGAATGCAACCATGACTGAGATGACGCTCGTCTCGCTCGAACAGCGTTCTTGCGGGCGTGTCATGCATGTAGATGGAAAATGGATCGGTGATGTCTATTTTCAGTCGACCCAGCGCGTTATCAGCTCCCGGTAATTGTCTTACGTTGCCATTTTCCCCCAACACAAGCTCT
>JAKAVI010000072.1 GCA_021817355.1 Pseudomonadota bacterium
TCGCCATGATGGGCTGCAGTGGCTGTCATGGTGCCGATCTCGATGGCAAGCCCCATGGCGCCCCTGACCTGCGGGTCATTCAGGCCTATGATCGCCCCCAATTCTTCGCTCTGCTCCGCCAGGGCGTGGTGCCTGCGGGCCGCTATGCGCCGGTCATGACGAAATTGGCAAAACGTCGGTTTCGGGCGCTCAAGGATTACGAGGTCAATGCCCTTTATGACTACCTGAAGGCTCGAGCCCAACCCTGACGTAGCGCAGGATTGGGCTCAAGGCCCTGCCCCGACGATGAAACCGTTACGCGCACAGAGCTTCCGTGCTAAGGCCCCTGGATGCAAGCTCCTGACCCTTCTCACATGTCCCCGTCCGCCCGCCCAGTGCTCCGTCTGAAACCGCGGGAGGGCCGGCGCGTGCGCGCCGGTGCACCCTGGGTATTTTCCAACGAGATTCTGCTCAGCCAGGAGAACAAGGCGCTAAAGCCGGGCTCGCTGGTGGAGGTGGTGGGCGATGATGGGCGCCCCTTCGGCACCTTCTATTTCAATCCCAAGACGCTCATCGCATTACGCCGTCTTGATCCTGACCCGCGGGCAGCCATCGATACAGCCTGGTTCACGACGCGGCTGTCAAAGGCGCTTGCCACCCGCGAGGCACTCTTTGACCGCCCCTATTATCGTCTGGTGCACGCTGAGGGTGACGGTCTGCCTGGGCTCATCGTCGACCGCTTCGGCGATGTTCTGATTGTGCAGATTACCACTGCGGGTATGGATGGGCTTCTTCCTCCGTTGACCGAGGCGTTACGCCAGGTGCTTGCTCCAGCCCAGATTATGTTGCGCGGCGATTCGCAGGCTCGCCTGCTGGAGGGACTTAAGCCCGAAATTCGCAGCCTGCATGGTTCGGATCTGCCGGAACGTCTTGTGGTGGAAGAAAACGGCATTCGTTACCGCGCTGATCTTGCCCAAGGCCAGAAGACAGGTTGGTATTTTGATCAGCGCGAAAATCGCGCGTTCATGGCCGGGCTTGCCCGGCAGCGAAGCGTCCTCGACTGTTATACCTACGCCGGCGGTTTTGCCCTTGCCGCTGCCAAGGCTGGCGCCCGCGAGGTGGTGGCAGTGGAGTCCTCCGCTCCCGCATTGGCACTTGCAGAAGAGGCGGCGGTGGCCAACGGCGTTGCGGAGCGTTGCCACTTCCTCAAGTCCGACGTTATTGAAGAACTTGAGCGTCTCGCCGCCCAGCGTGAGTGTTTCCAAGTCGTGATTGCAGATCCCCCGCCTTTTGTACGCGCCCGCAAGGATCTGGAAGCGGGAGCCAAAGCCTATCGTAAACTGGCGAGAATGGCTGCGGGGGTCACGGCGCCAGGTGGATTTTTGCTGCTGGCCTCCTGTTCCCACAACATATCTTCCGAGCGCTTTGCGCTGGAGTGCGCCATCGGTATTGAGCGCGCCGGACGAGAGGCTGCATTGCTGCGTCAGGCTGGAGCTGGCCCCGATCATCCTGCGCACCCGATGCTTCCGGAGACCGCCTATCTGAAAACCCTGGTCTATGCCCTCAGCTAGATTGCGGTAGCGGGCCGATCCTTCTGGGTGATGTATGGCTTGCTGGTCGCGCATCTAGCTTTCGGCGCACCAGATGTTTGGCAGCTACGGCCCAGACGGCTTAATGCGGTACGCGCAGATGCGTTTGGGCGGTGAAGGCAGCGAACGCCGAGGCCAGTCGTGTGCCGTGGAAATTGCGCTCGGCATGGCTGCGTGAGCGAATGACAAGCGTCACCTCATGGCCGGATCGGGTGCTCGGCCAATGCGGCAGCATCGGTCCGTTGGGGTTTCCAGTTTTGGCAAAATTTGTCCAGTATCGCTGAACCATGCGGCGAACAGCGCGGTCCTGCGCCGTGGTATTCTGCTTCAGCTTGATTGCAAGCTTTGGGTATCGGCCAGCATAGCCTTTGTCACCGAAAACAAAGGGAATTTCATAACCATGGCCAACACCATGGATCCGGCTTCGCAGTTTTTGCGGTACATAGGCAAAATAGTAGACGAAGGCCGGTTCTCGCTGCTGCGCGACATAAAGGGCAAGACCCTGTGCGCCTGCGGCAAATACGCGGTCATCAAACAATGCCGCGGCCAAGGCGGTGTCCCCCTTTATTCCGTGCTGCGCGTAAAGCGCGCGCAACTGAGGCAGCGACGGGCCTGTTCGTGCCAATACCGAGGCGGTGGTGAGGCCCGTTGCGGTAAGCAGGCTGGCTTCATTGCTGTTTGAGCCGGCAAGATAGGCCGCATGGGCGATGTCACCATGGGCAAATGCCTCCACAGGCTGTTCGCGCAAGACTGTGCCGTCGATCATCGGGGCCGGGGTTTCATCAAAAGGTTTACCCTTCAGGTCGGCAACAATGGCACGCACGGGCAGGCGACGCATTTCCGCCAATGCCTTGGGGCCGTCGCCATGGATATGTTGGCGCGCGAGAAAGGCCCGGGCTGCATGCTCGGCAGCCTGGGCGCTTGGCAAGGGCAATAGCCCCAGACCCGATTCGCTGATGGCGCGGATAAAGAGGCCGCGGGCCAAGGGCGAGGTCATCAGATCATTGACACTCATCGCGCCGGCCGATTCACCGAAGATAGTGACCTTGTTCGGATCGCCGCCAAATGCCGCAATATTCTCACGTACCCACTTCAGGGCCGCGATCTGATCCATCAGCCCGTAATTGCCAGTCGCCTCGCCGTTTTTGGCCAAATCCGGATCATCAAAGAAGCCGAGCCAACCCAGCCGGTAATTGAAGCTGACGACAACGACGCCATGCCTGGCAAGCTCGTCGCCATCGTAATAGGGCTGCGATGATCCACCTTCGACAAAGCCGCCGCCATAGATCCAGACCATCACCGGACGCAGCGCGGTGGGGTGTAGGCGTGTGGTCCAGACATTCATGGTCAGACAGTCTTCGCTTTGTGGCAAAGACGCCGCGAGGGGACCGCTGACATTTTGCGGACAGATTGGACCAAATTGTGTGGCGCGCCTTAGTCCCCTCCAGGCAGATGGCGGCGCTGGTGGTTGCCAGCGCAATTTGCCGATCGGAGGAGCCGCGAACGGAATGCCGCGAAAGACATCAACGCCATGTTCGCGCGTGCCAAGGAGCGCCCCTTGGCCCACTCGGGCCTGGGGTGCTGCCGCCCTTGCCTGCGTTGCAGCTACGCTGAGCGCGCAGGCAAGCACGATACCAAAAAATCGCATGATCGCCTCCGACGGTTGCATCAGAGGCAAGGCCGGTGGTGCCGTCAAGGGCTAGATCGAGACCTGGGTGCCAAGCTCAACGACCCGACCCGGCGGCAGTCGGTAGAATCGCACCGGTGACAAAGCTGAGGAGGCCAGCCACATGTATAACCAGGTTCGCCAACGCCCCAGGACAGGGTGCTCTGACGGCACCATGGTTTCATGGCCGATGAAGAAGGTCGTGGTTTCGATATCGAGCGCAAGGCCAAAGGGACGGGCCTCCTCGAGGATCTTGGGCACATCGGGAGTTTCGAAGAAACCGTGATGGATATGCACGGTGAAGAAACCCTTGCCGAGCTTCTCAACCTCAATGCGCTTGTTAGGAGCGACGAACGGAGTGTCTTCGACGCTTACGTGAACCAGCAGGACGCGTTCATGCAGAACCTTGTTGTGCTTGAGGTTGTGCAGCAGCGCTCCAGGAACGGATTCGGCCCGTGCCGATAGGAAAACCGCTGTACCTGCAACCCGCACGGGCGTTTTGTCAGCCCGCTCCAGAAACAGCTCAAGCGGCATCGATTCGGTACGAATGCGGTCCAAGTGGGCGCGCCGACCCAGCCGCCATGTCTCGATGATGACGAAAACACAGGCGGCAATAAACAGAGGTAGCCAGCCGCCATCGACGATCTTCATCGTGTTGGAGGCGTAGAACATCAGATCGATCAGCCCGAAGAGGCCAAATAGCGGATATACCAGCCAAGGGTTCCATTTCCACTGCCGCACTGCGACGATGAAGGCCAGAACCGTCGAAATCACCATCACGCCGGTGACGGCAATGCCGTAGGCCGAGGCCAGATGGCTCGAGCTTTTGAAAATGAGGACGATGAGGACAACGCCCACCAGCAAATAGCCGTTGATGCGCGGCACGTAAATCTGACCATAGTCCGTTGCGGAGGTGTGACGGACCTCCATGCGCGGCAACTGGCCGAGCTGCACCGCCTGCTGTGTGATCGAGTAGACGCCGCTAATGACCGCCTGACTGGCAATAATGGTGGCAAGGACGGACAAGAACACCATGGGCACGTGCGCCCAGTCCGGAACGGCCGCATAAAAGGCGATCTCCGCGTTATGCGGATTATGCAGCACGGCGGCGCCTTGTCCGAAATAATCGATAATCAGCGCTGGCAAAACGAGCCCGAGCCAGGCGTAGCGGATCGGTTGCTTGCCGAAATGGCCCATATCCGCATAGAGAGCCTCGCAACCGGTGACCGCCAGCACCACCGAGCCCAATGCGACAAACGCCGTTCCCGGTTCGCGGATAAAGAGATCAATTCCATACCAGGGGCTCAGGGCCCACAGGATTTCCGGGTCACGGAATATTGCAACCAGGCCGAGTATGGAGAGGGCAAAGAACCAGAGCAGCATGATCGGCCCAAAAAGCTGACCGATCTTCTCGGTGCCGCGATTCTGAAACAGGAAAAGGCCGATCAAAATGACAAGGGTGCAGGGCATCACAAGGCCCGACAATTGCGGATTGCCAACCGTGATCAGCTCAACTGCGGACAGCACAGAGATCGCCGGCGTCAGCATGCCGTCGCCATAGAACAGGGCCAGACCGAGTATGGCCATGAGCCCGATCAGCCATTTCGCCGTGCGCGACAGCCCCGGGGAGCGATGCGCAAGTGTCGCCAGTGCCAGGACGCCACCTTCGCCCTCGTTGTCGGCGCGCATGATGAATATGACGTATTTGACGGTCACGACGATGATGAGCGACCAGAAGATCAGCGACAGCGCGCCCATAATTGCCATATGGCCGGGAACCTTACCGCCGGTGGCGATGAGCGTTTCGCGCAAGGCATAAAGCGGGCTGGTGCCGATGTCGCCAAACACGACCCCAAGGGCGCCCAGGGTCAGTGCTGCCGTGCGCCCGGGGTTCTGCAGAGGTGCCGCAGGGGCAATTTGTTCTGCCGTGGATGAAGGCGCGATCTTTTCGCCTTCCTCCAAGGGGTCGGTGGGTATGGGTTTTGGATCGCTCACTGTCGCTCGGCAGTTGGAACATCTGTTTGTGGCGGTAACGAAATAGCCCAAATCCGGATCAGATGTCTCGCCGGTTCCCTCATGCGTTGGCGAAGGCCCCTCCCCCTGTCGCTGCGCGTGGGAGCCCTCCTCGGGGCGCGGACCATAGTCTGCTCAGGCCGGCGGGCAAAGCAGGGCGTGGCAGAATGGCGCAGATCAGGGTTTGAGGGGGTCAGTTGCTCACCGCGGGCCGCCCGACGCGCCGGGCCAGACCCGGGCCGATAAAGCCCTCCACGTGGTATATGTGCGATCCCCAGGCCCTGGTCTTCAGGTCAAAGACACGAACGAGGCTCCAATTATTGGTGGAGCTGACATCGCGCACGGGATCGCCAAGATAAATGTTACCGGCATCAAGCCAGTTGGCCTGGTCGACACGGATGGTACGTGGCCCGAGGATGGCGCGGACCACTGCCAGGTGGGCGCGAAAGGCTCCCGCATAATCGTCTAGGACCATCACCGCGCCTGTTTTGGGCCGCTTCGAGCG
>JAKAVI010000003.1 GCA_021817355.1 Pseudomonadota bacterium
TCCGACGAGATGATGGTTGAAGAATATGTGCCCGGCCGTGAGCTCAGCATCGGGGTGATGGGCGGGCGGGCGCTGGCGGTCACCGAAATCACCACGAGCCACAGTTTCTATGATTACGAGGCCAAATACTCCGAAGGCGGGTCCAAGCATGTGATCCCCGCGCCGATCCCCAAGATCGTGATGGAGCAGGCGATGGCCATGGCAGAACAGGCCCATGCTGCCCTTGGCTGTCGGGGGGTGACGCGGACCGATCTGCGCTACGATGACAGCAGCGATGCGCACCGTCTCATCCTGCTCGAGGTCAATACCCAGCCCGGCATGACCAAAACCTCACTGGTTCCCGAACAGGCAGCCTACGCCGGCTTCAGCTATGGCGCGCTCTGCCGCTGGATTGTGGAGGATGCATCATGCGGGCGCTGAAAGGGCAAAGACGACAACCGGCGCGCACGGCCGGTGATCACCGCAGTGGCCGCAGCGGGAAGCGTCCCTCTGCTGCATCCAGCGCACCCCACCGCCAGACGCGGCGGCCAAGCACAGCGGCGCGCTCCGCCACCGGTGGCGGGGTGTTTGGCAGGCTTCTCCTGCGGCTTGCTCCGCGCCGTCCGCTTCTTGCTCTGAGCGGGGCCATTGTGGTGCTTGGTCTTGTTGTCGCGCTCATGGTGGGCGGCTATGTGGGGGCTGCTGCGAAAAAAATCGACTCTTTGGCAGCGGCAATGTCGAATTATGCCGGGTTCGGTATTTCCAAGCTGACTCTGAGAGGTGAGAATCGCACGTCGTCGCAGATGATTCTCGCTGTGCTGAATCTGAAACCTGGTCAATCTATTTTTGACGTGAACCTGGGAGCGGCGCGGGCCCGCCTGATGGACCTGCCCTGGGTCAAGAGCGCCCGGGTGACCCGACGCTATCCGGACTCGATCATCGTCGATCTCACGGAGAAGACCCCCTTTGCCCTGTGGCAGTCGGTCAAGGGGCTCTATGTCATTACCCGTTCCGGGGCCCCGATCGTCGCGGCCACGCCGCAGCAATTCCCCAAGCTGCCGGTGTTTGTCGGCGGCCGGCCGGTGGGCGGCGCGGCCCTGGTGGCGGCCATTAATGCCTATCCGGCGATCAAGACCCGGCTGACCGCGATGCAGCGTGTGTCGCAACGGCGCTGGAACCTCATCCTGAGCACCGGCGTTGTGGCCGAACTGCCCGAAACCGGCTGGCGCAAGCAGCTGGGGGTTCTCGAGCGGCTGATCGTCAATGACGGCGTGCTCAATCGCAGCATCTCGCAGATTGATCTGCGCTCACCTGATGATTTGTACTTCACGCTGCGCAACCAGAAGGCGGCGCAGCCCCAGGCCCGGGAGAATAAAGCCTGATGGGCGAAACGATGCGCTTGAAAACAGCCAATGCCCAGCCAACCGCCTATCGCACCGCCCTTGTGGCTGCGCTCGATATTGGTTCGTCGAAGGTCGCCTGTGTCATCGGGCGTTCCGAACCGGGCTCCCTCAGGGTCGTGGGAGCGGCGCTGCGCGAATCCAACGGGGTGCGTGCTGGGACCATCACCAATCTCGATGATGCGGTGGAAGCGATCGGCGAGGCGGTGGCCGCGGCCGAAAACCATGCCGACACCCGCATTCAGAACGTGATCGTGTCGGTGGCGTGCGGGGGGCCGACCTCAGTGACATCGCGGGCCGCGATGGCGCTTAATGGCGAACTGGTTGCCGACGATCATCTGCATCTTCTCCTCTCCGAAGGCCATCGCCGCTGTCAGCGCGAGGGTGAGGAAGTCATCCAATCTGCACCGACCTCCTATGTGGTCGATGAGGCCCGTGGCGTCCGCGATCCCAGGGGCATGTTCTGCCAGCGCCTCGGAGTGAGCATGCATGCTGTGGCGGTCAAGCCGGCGCCGCTGCAAAATCTCAAGCTGGCAGTGGAACGCTGCCATCTCTCCGTGGCTGGGACGCTGTTCTCCGGCTATGCCAGTGCGATTTCCACCCTCACCCCCGATGAGCTGCAGCTCGGGGCGACGGTCATCGACATGGGCGGCGGGGTAACCACGATCGGTGTTTTTATCGAAGGCCAGCTCGTCTTCGCCGATGCGGTACCGATCGGTGGCGGCCATGTCACAGCGGATCTCGCGCGCATGCTGGTTGCTCCGGTCTCTGCCGCCGAACGGATCAAAACACTTTATGCCGCCGCGCTTGGCGACATCGAAACCGGAACCGATACGGTAGCGGTGCCACAAATGGGTGAAGAGGGCGATGAATATGCCGCGCGGGTTCCGCGTTCGACGCTGACCCGTATCGTCCAGCCGCGTCTGGAAGAGATCTTCGGGCAGGTGCAGAACAAGCTGCGCGAAAGTGGCTTTGACGTAGTCGCCGGACGGCGGGCAGTTTTGACCGGTGGAGCAAGCCAGCTCGCCGGAACCCGTGAGCTGGCCCAGCGTGTGCTGAACAAGCAGGTGCGCATTGGCCGGCCGCAAAGCTTTGCGGGATTGCCGGCAGCATCGGCAGGTCCGGACTATGCGTGCGCGCTCGGCCTGCTCATGGCCGGCGCCACCATGCCACCGGAGGTGCTCAACCCGGAACTGCAAACAGCACCGCGCGAGCGCGAACGGTCCCTTTTCAGCAAACTCACAGGTGGCTTGTTCGGATGAGCGAACACGTTTAGCAACCATAAAACGCGTTGGGCGTCCCTTGGGGATACACGGCAAGGAGAGTGAAAGATGAGTATCAAATTCAGGGCGCCCGAAGTGGCTGAGCTGCGCCCGCGTATCACTGTGCTCGGCGTCGGCGGTGCTGGTGGCAACGCTGTCAACAACATGATCGCCTCGCGTCTGGAGGGCGTGGATTTCGTGGTGGCTAATACCGACGCGCAGGCCCTCAGCCAGTCCAAGGCGGAACGACGCATACAGATCGGGGCCCGTGTCACCGAAGGCCTGGGGGCCGGAGCACGTCCTGATGTCGGCAAGGCTGGAGCCGAGGAATCGCTCGACGAAATCCTGCAGCAGATTGAAGGCTCGCACATGGTCTTCATCACCGCCGGCATGGGTGGCGGCACCGGTACAGGTGCCGCCCCGGTGATCGCCCGCGCGGTGCGGGAGATGGGTATCCTAACGGTCGGCGTCGTGACCAAGCCCTTCGCCTTTGAAGGTGATCGGCGCATGCGCATTGCCGAACGGGGCATCGAAGAGTTGCAGGCCTATGTCGACACCCTGATCATCATTCCCAACCAGAACCTGTTCCGCATCGCCAATGATCGCACCACGTTTGCCCAGGCCTTCGCGATGGCCGACGACGTCCTGCATTCGGGCGTGCGCGGCGTCACCGATCTTATCGTGATGCCCGGGCTCATCAATCTCGACTTCGCCGACATCAAGACGGTGATGGGCGAAATGGGCAAAGCCATGATGGGTACTGGCGAGGCAGAAGGCGAGGATCGCTCCATCAAGGCGGCTGAGGCGGCGATTTCCAACCCGCTGCTCGACGATGTCTCGATGAAGGGCGCTCGCGGCGTGCTCATCAATATCACGGGCGGCCCCGACATGATGCTGTTCGAGGTTGACCAGGCGGCCAATCGCATCCGCGCCGAAGTCGACCCCGATGCCAATATCATTTTTGGCGGCACCATCCTTGAGAACATGGAAGGGCGCATCCGCGTCAGCGTTGTGGCAACCGGCATCGAAGCCGAACAGATGACCGCCATGCCTCCCAATGTCGAACCCCTGCGTCCACGCGCCGGTGCGCGCATGGCGGCTCCGGCCCAGTCGGCCGCCGCCGTCGCTGCCGCTGCGAGCGAGGCGCGCGCCGCCGCCGCGGCCAATCCGGTACTGCGTCAGGTCGAGGCCATCAGCGAAGAGCTGCGTAGTGCGGGAACCCGTGTCGACGCCGCGGCCAGCGTATCGCCAGGCCTTGAAGAGCTGATCGAAAGGCCGCTTCAGCCCACGCGCGAGGCTCGTACCGAGGTCGCACAGCGGGCCGATGCGCCGGCGCGCTCCGAGGCTCCCGCCCGTCAGGCGAATGCCCCCTCGAAGTGGAAATTGGGCATTTTCGGGCGCCACAAGGAGCAAAAGCCCGAGCGGCGTGTCGAGCCGGCGCCCAACCGGGCGGAGCCACAGCGGACCCAGTCCCAGCCGGCGGTGCGCAGCGAGCAACGCCCGCAACCTGCCGACGATCTGTTCGCCGATCAAAAGGTCGAGGACCAGTTCGAAATCCCTGCCTTCCTGCGTCGCCAGAGCAATTAGCTCCGCGCCAGGCACTTCTCCCTCAACAGGGCGCCCGGCAGACCCGGGCGCCCTTGCCGTATGGGCCCGGGCAGCGGGCAGGTTCTTTGCCGGGCGCCGTTACCGTGCCATCAAGGCCCTTGTATTTGTGGCCTGAAGGACGCGGATTTTACCTCCAGTGGCTGGACGGGACGCGCCGAGCATTGCGTTCTGCCCTTGCTGAAGATGTAAGATCGCAAAGATGCAGCGCCCTTGCCCCGGCCAAAAAGCCAGGGCGGCCAGCGCAAGGAGGTCCGGTGAGCCGGCGAACTCTTGGACGGGCCATAAAGGCCCATGGCATAGGCCTCCATAGCGGGGCCGAGGTCACCATGGTGCTGCAGCCCGCCGACGCAAGGAGCGGCATCACCTTCTATCGCCGTGATCTTGAGATCGGGATCCCCGCCTGCTTTACGCTGGTAGGAGAGACCCGTCTTGGTACCGTCCTGATACGTGATGAGGCCAGAGTGGGCGTCATCGAACATCTGATGGCCGCGCTCAGCGGTGCAGGCATTGATGATGTGCGGATCGAACTTGACGGACCGGAGCCGCCCATCCTCGATGGCGATGCACTTTCCTATCTGGCCCTGATCGATGCTGCCGGGGTGCGCGAGCAGGAGGGTCGGCATGGTGCCATCCATGTACGCAGAACCGTCGAGGTCAAGAGCGGCGAGGCAAGCGTCCGCCTGCTTCCCCATGAGGAACGACAGTTTGGGTTCGCGATTGACTTTGCCAGCAAGCTGATCGGTCACCAGCAATATGATTTTACCTTCAGCGAAGCAGGCTTTCGCGCCGAAATCGCACCCGCCCGCACCTTTGGTTTCCTGTCCGATCTCGATGCCCTCCTGAAAATGGGACTGAGCCGGGGCGCCAGCCTGTCCAACACCTTGGCCATCGATGGCGACAGACTTGCCAATCCGCAGCTGTTGCGTTTCGCTGACGAATTCGTGCGTCACAAGATCCTCGATGCCATTGGCGACCTGGCGCTGGCGGGGGCTCCGATCTATGGCCGCTTTGAGGGCCTGCGCTCCAGCCATGCCCTCAACAACCAGCTGTTGCGCGCCCTGTTTGCCGATCCAGACAATTATGCGCGCACCGATTAAGATCACGGCACACGCCCCAGCGGCTTCTGTGCGGCCGGCCGAGGCTCGGTTTTGGGGTGCCCGTCTGTGGGTTGGCCCTGGCGTTGTGGCGCGCGTGTGCTCTGCCCGGCCAGGCTTCCCCGGCGATGGCGGGAGGGCCGTCAGGGGTTCGGCGCCTGAGGCTGAGGCGCAACCACGGCCTGGCGCCCGGGGCCGCAAAATTGTCGGCTTTTGCAGCTAGGAGCCCAGGCGGTGGCAAACCCCCGTTTGCCGGCAATTTGCGGGCTGGCCAAGCTGCGCGCACTCCAGTATCGATGAGGGACGGGGGCCAGCCCTGTCGTAACCGGAAGAACTGATGCACCAAGACACCATCGCCCGCGCCGGACGCCGTTGCGTTCGCTACCTGCTTGCCCTT
>JAKAVI010000175.1 GCA_021817355.1 Pseudomonadota bacterium
CCAGAGTGGCCACACCCGCCGAATCATAGCCGCGATATTCCAGGCGACGGAGTGCCTCGACCAGCTGCGGTGCCGCGTCCTTGGTTCCGGCAATGCCGACGATCCCGCACATCGCTCATTTTTCCTTCTTGCTCAGAGACTTTTCTTTGGATTTACGCTCACGGAATGCAGCGGCCCAGCCCTGAATTTCCCGGCGCGGTGCACGCGTAAAACACAGTGCATCCTTGGCCACAGCTGAACCGGAAATAGTCGAGCCGGCACCAATATAAGCGCCGTCAGCGATGGTAACAGGAGCCACGAGCGCGCTATTGGATCCAATAAACGCGCCAGCTCCGATTTCGGTGCGATATTTGAAGAAGCCGTCGTAATTGCAGGTGATCGTACCCGCGCCGATATTGGCACCTGCACCAACGCTTGCATCACCCAGATACGTCAGGTGGTTGGCTTTGGCGCCCTCACCGACTTTCGTCGCTTTGACCTCCACAAAATTGCCGATATGTGCACCACGGCCTATGTCGGCGCCCGGCCGCAGCCGGGCATAAGGACCGATGATCGCTCCGTCATGGACCACGCAATCTTCCAGATGCGAAAACGCCTTGATTTCAGCGCCCGATTTGACCGTTACACCGGGCCCGAAGACAACATACGGACCGATCGTGCAGTCACTTTCGAGGACGGTATCATGGCTCAGGAAGACCGTATCAGGGGCCTGCATTCCAACCGCATTGGCCAGCGCTGCGCTGCGCAATCTGCGCTGCATCTCAGCTTCGGCTGCCGCCAACTCGCTACGCGAATTGATTCCCATCATTTCGGCTTCTTCGGCCATGACGATGGCACAGGCAACATTGTCGTGGCGCGCCAGAAGCGGTACATCGGTCAGATAATATTCGCCCTGACTGTTATCGTTCGAAAGGCCGGCGCACCAGGCGAAAAACTCACGCGCTGGCGCCGCCATGATGCCGGCATTACAGACGGTAACCTGGCGCTCATCGGCATCCGCATCGCGATACTCCACAATGCGCGCAAGCCGGCCATCCTCTTGTGCGATGATTCTTCCATAGGACGGATTTTTGGAGTTGAAGGCAACGATCGCCATGCCCGTCTGCGCCTGGGCCGCAAAGGATGCGGCAAATGTTGCCGGCTGTACCAGGGGCATGTCGCCATAGGCGATGACAAGCCGCCCTCCAAAGTCGGCCAGCTCCGGCGCTGCCGCGGCCGCCGCGTGGCCGGTCCCAAGTTGGCTCTGCTGGATGACACAGCGGGCGCCGCGTGCGGTTGCGTAGTCGCGTACGCTTTGACCCGTAGGTGCCGTGACAACGACGATGCGTCCAACCCCGGCCGCAGCCACCGCATCCATCACATGCCCCAGAATTGGCTTGCCGGCGATCTTGTGCAGAACCTTGGGCAGCGTCGACTTCATGCGCGTGCCCATACCCGCTGCGAGGATCACCGCTGCCTGTTCACCCGTGGAACCCATGTTCACCCCTCGCCTCATTCGCTCGATCGCAGCCGCTGCCCTTGCCAAACCCCGGCGCTTCGCCGGATAACCCTCCCGGTCGCCGCGGTAAACCAACGATTTGCGACGTAATATTGCCGCAGATTCAACTCTCTGAATGTTCAGTCCAAAGATGCAACCTACTTATATATTCGATCTGGACGGGACGCTGGTCGATACCGCGCCGGACCTGCTTTCAGCCACCAATGCCGTCCTGCGGCAGGCCGGGAGGCCAGCTATTGAGCCCGAAGGCTTGCGCGAGATGGTCGGAATGGGTGCCAGGGCGCTCATTCTGAAAGCATTTGCCGCCACAGGGCCAGCTTTGGCCGAGGTGGACCTTCCGTTACATTACGACCGGTTTTTAAGCCATTATCGGGCCCATATTGCGGCGGAAAGCCGACCCTTTCCAGGCGTCGAGGAGACCCTCAAAACTCTTTATGGTCGGGCAAGCTTGGGCGTGTTGACCAACAAGCCTCAGGACCTTGCGGACCGTTTGCTGCGCGAACTGGCGCTGGAACACTACTTTCACGCCATCCATGGGGCGGGCCGCCTTTCCGTCTCCAAGCCCGACCCACGCGTCTTTCATCACCTGGTGGATGAGCTTGGGGGAGCCACAGGCCGGATCATCATGATCGGAGACAGCGCAACGGATGTGGCGACGGCACGGGCAGCCGGCGCGCCGGTGATTCTCGTCGATTACGGATATACGCCAACCCCAGCAAGGGAACTTGGTGCCGATGCCGTGATCAGCGATTTTCGTCACATTCCTGCCGTGGCCGCGACCTTGCTTCACTGACATCTTCAGTGGCTGGCGTTGGTGCGGGGCGTGCGGTCAAAACCTCGTCGTGAAGAATGGAGTAGGATCCGCACCTTGACGGGCAGGGCTTGCGCGCCCTATAGGCGAACCCGCTTCGGTCCACCCGCAAGAGGCGGCAAGACAGAGATCCGGGCGCGTAGCTCAGCGGGAGAGCACTCCCTTCACACGGGAGGGGTCACAGGTTCAATCCCTGTCGCGCCCACCATACTTTTCAGGAAAATCAATACGTTATTTGCCCGGCAACGGCCCGATGAAGCAGAAGCCGGCCGCAGGGCCACATCATGCGTCTCGCCGCAACCTCCGCCTTGGGGACGTCGGGGACGTCAGCACATCGCACCGAAGATCAGGATGCCTCGCCCACGTTTGGCAACATCCCACGCAGCAGGCAGAAGAAGCGCTGCCGCATTTCTGCTTCACACAGGACTTCCCGGCCATACGTCACCTGGGAGAATTCACAGTGGCGGGCCACCGCCAGCCAGTTCTTTGCATCCACCTCCGGATTGGTGCTGCCGACGCGCCGAAGCTGTTCGGCGATACGGCTGACCCACAGTTGGTTATGTGCGGCCACCTTCTGGCGGAGCGTATCAGGAAGTGACCAGGCAAACAGAAAGCTACAATCTATGGCCAGGTCCAACTGTCGGTCTCGTGCCTCCTGCGCGATATATGAGGCAAGATGATCCGCCAGCGCCAGCACGTGTCCGGCCCGCGCCCGCCTGGTTTTTGCCCCGCCGAGGTCCTGAAAGATTTCCATCATGCGTTCGAGCATGGCGACGCTATGGGGCGCGCTGCGCGCGCGATGATCATCCCAGGCCGCCTCAAGGAGCCCGGCAAGCGACCCGAAATAATAGCTGGTCAGGGACAATTTTACCCCGGCCTGTGCTGCGATCGCGCGGTGCGACGTACCGCCGACACCTTGCTTGGCAACAACCCGCTGCGCCGCACGCAAAATCTTGGTGCGGGTTTGCTCGCCTTTGGAGGTGAGCAGAGCTTGTCCGGCCATCACAAAGGCGGCCCGTCCGTAAAGGCGTCCATTGCCATGCCGAGCAGCGCCTGCAGCAGCGATGTGTTCGACATGTCAAGCTCTACGCTCCCACCACCGTAAACACCACCGGATTTTGGCTTCGCTTGTGGCGGGTTCTTGGCATAGGTCACAGCCTGCACCAGATCTGAAGCAAAGCTGTCTGCCACACCAGCCTTGGTTTGCGGGCCCGTCACGCACATATGGACGGAACCTGGACTTTGCTGACCATTCAGTCGCCAGCCGCGCGCAGCCATGTAGTCGTTAACGTGATAGATGTCGAACTCGTCGCTGCGGAAGGAGAAGCAGAAGGTCGGCTTGCCCATGATGATGAGTTCGGGATGAGATTTCACCGCCGCCTGCATCGCGAAGGCGGTGTCAAAGATCTGCTTGGCGCGCGCCAGATATCCTTGCGTACCCAAATGCACCATGCTCGCCCAGGTGGCCGCGATCAGTCCGCCGCTACGGCTGCCGGCAAGGCCAGGGGAGGCGTAGGTGCCGCCCTTCCAGTCGAGCTGCATGAAATACTGGTATTTGCGGAAGCTGGGATCTCGCCAGGCCAACACCGAAGTGCCCTTCAGCCCATAGCCATATTTATGTGTATCCGCAGATATGGACGTCACCCCTGGAAGACGAAAATCGAACACCGGAATATTGGGGTAGCCGAGCCTCTGTCCCCAGGGCAGGATGAACCCGCCCAAACATCCATCCACATGCAGCCAAACACCCTTCTCCAGCGCTACGGTGGAGAGTTCCTCGATCGGGTCGATGGTTCCGTAAGGATAATTGCCCGCGGAACCGATGATCGCCACCGTGTTCTTGGTAATGGCCCCGCGTACGAATTCAACGTCGACCTGTGTGGTTACCGGATCGGTCGGGGCTTTGATGACTTCGATGCTAAACAGGTGCGCCGCCTTCAGGAAGGCGGGGTGGGCCGTCTCGGGCCAGATGATGTTCGGACGGGTCACGCCGCGCTCCTCGCGGGCCTTGTCACGATAAGCAACCATCGCTCCCAGAATGCTTTCCGTGCCACCCGACCCGAGCCCGCCACACGCCTTCTGGTTCGGATCGTGCAGCGCCACGGCCTCCCCGTGCAGCATGTCGAGCGTCATGGCAATAATTTCAGATTCAAAGCGCGACATGGAGGGACAGATGTCACGCTGCAGCGCGTTGACATGACTGAAGAGTGCAAAGCATTCGTTCAAAAGATCGTAATGCGCATGATCACCGCAGTAGAGCGAACCTGAGACCCGTCCACCTTCCCATCGCTTGTCCTCGTTCTGCGCCATCTCGGTCAGCTGGCGGCGGATTTCCTCCGTTGCCAGACCCGCTTCTGGAAAGGAGCGAATGGCACCGTATGATTGGGCATATGGGAATAGCGCCCGGTGGAGTTTTTCTATATCCATGACAGTCTTCCTTATGAATCTTCGGACTTGCGCCGCCCTGCTCGATCCGAAGTGGCCCTGCATCGCGAAGCACTGATCCTTGCCTTCAAGACATTTTCAGAGTTCATAGGCTTGCCTGTCCGCCATTCATCTTGTGGCTGAGCGGCCGCAGCGCCTTGAAGGCGGCCGTGAACTGGTCAAAGCGTTCATCATAGAGTTTTTCAAGCATCCCGTTCGGTTCAACCACCCGGCGTTCACGCACGAACGACGGGAAATCCGCTGGTTTGATCAAGTTCAACCGCGCGAAGGCGGTGAGTGCTGCACCAAGTGCTGTGACATGCTGTGCATGATCGAGTTGATGAATCGGACGCTGAAGAACATCCGCCATGATTTGGGCACAGATATCGGACTGTGCACCACCACCATAGAAAAGGTAGTGGGTGAACTCCCGTCCACAGAACTTCTGCATCGGATCACGTGACCAGCGCAGATTAAGAGCAATGCCTTCCATTACCGCGCGCGCCATATGGCTGCGTGTCACCCTGGGTGACATATTTATGAAACCGCCCCGCATTTGGCTGTCTGTCTTCGGCGCCAAGCTGCCGGTAAGCCACGGCAGGTAGATCAATCCTTCCGCACCGGGCTCGACATTCGCTACCGCCTGCTCCAATGCCGCGTAGCGCGCCGGCCCCTCGGGCAATACCGTGCCGCCGCCAAAGCTGTCATCGGCAAATATGGTATGACGCAGGAAACTGTCGAGTGCCAATCCGGAAATCCCAGTTTCGGCCACCGCAAAATACTGTCCGACAATTGGGCTCGGCAGAGTAAACAGCGCATGACGCAGATCCGTACCCTTTCTCGCGCGATGCGTCACGAGGACAGAGCTGCTGCCCATGGCCAGCCCGCAATGTGAACCCTGAAATGCGAGTGATCCCATGCCGCCGGCATGAGTGTCGCCCATCCCAGCAATCACCTTGGTGCCAGGTATCA
>JAKAVI010000412.1 GCA_021817355.1 Pseudomonadota bacterium
GAATAATGGCGTCGTCATTCTATGACCGTCTTGCCACGACGATATCCGATGGTATGCCAAAGCGCGTAAGGACTTGGGCGTATTCGATGTTCCAGTCGGCTGCTGGCAGGAAGTGCTGGATCACGATGGGTCGGCAGCCTCCGACGATCCATGGTGACAGTGCGTGCAGGTTCCGCCATGCGGTTGATACGAGCCTGGAAACTGGCGTTGGCCCATTCGTCAAACTGACCACGCCGAGCAATCCGCCGGGAACCAGCAGGCGATGCGCTTCAGCGATGACGGTGTGGATCTCTGGTTCCGCAAGCAAGTCGAATACATAGGTGCACAGAAAGCGGTCGAAACTTCCGGATGGCGCATTGCACCGGGGCTGTCCATCGGTTTGCTGGAGAACAGTTCGGTCTTCCCATCTCGCCAGTCGGCCTCTGGCGATGGCGACCATCGTGCCGCTCACGTCCAGTCCGAGATATTTGGCGTCGGACGGAAGGACGCTCTCGAATAGCTCTAAAGCCATCCGGCCGGTACCGCATCCGAATTCCACCACGGCGCGGCACGCCTCCATCCTGAGATGTTCGGCCAGCTGATTTAGCGCTGCGCGTTCATAAAACGCCTGTGTGTCGAGCTTGGTGCCCAGCATGTCATAGAAGCGCCGGGCTTGCGCGTGAGACAGGAATTGCGCGTGTTCTTGGCTCATGGCAGGTCTGCTCCAATAAGGGTTACATCTCGGCGATATTACCTTGGCAGCGCAATAGCTGTTGCATGAGAACGGTATGGCTCTGCGAACCGCCAGATAGCAGAGCGAGCCCTTCAAGATTTGTCGACCTTCGGACGATGATGTTAAAGACTTTATCGTGACCAGGACATGCCAGCAGACGGTGTCGGGTGCGCCATTCCGCCTCGCCGGAGCAAGGCCTAATCAAGCGCGTGGTTCTGGATAATCCCTTCGCCCGGAGGCCTTCGCGCGCTTCATTGGGCTTGCGTCCGACAGCAGTCGCCAGCTCGGAACCTTTTCCTCTGCGCCGCAGCATGGTTCTTTGGGCAGAGCTATCGTTAAGACTTAGCAAATCAGAAAGCCACAGCCATTGGTGTGGGCGATTTGGCCAGGTTTAAAAGAAAAGGTCTCAGCATTGCGGCCGGGCTCCGGATCGGTCGACCACCAATGATGCGTGGTTTGGTGCCCCCGTCCAGGGGCCTGTCCGCGTGATGGATGATGACGGGCCTGCCAAAGCGCTATGGGATGACTGGTGCAACCGGCGCATGAAAGCAGGGGCTGCGAAGGAAACCCGGAGACGCCCATTCTTGCGGAGTTCCTCAGGAAATAACCAGTTGCCTGCGCTGCGCGCAAAGCTAGCCAGGCCGCACGTCAAGACGTGGCCTCCTGCCGGAATAGGACAGAGGGCTTTGCCACCGTATTGACGCCGCCTCCCTGGGCGCGCGCCAGACCTCCTGTCAGCCTGGCCGGTCCTGTCCCATCACCTTTTTGGGCGGGTAGGCGGCGAATGTCCGCAGGTGATGGCGGAGGCCATTTTGGAAGACGTCCAGATAAGCGAGTTTGCGCGTCATGTAATTGTGCTGTTCCTTGGGATCGAGATAGAGATTGAACAGCTTGGCATAGGCGTAGCGCTCAAGGACGCCGGTGAAGCCGCCAGGTCCGAACGCATCTGTTGCATCGTCGCTGGTCGCCGACAGCACCATCTTGTATTCCCCGCAGCGCAACGCCGAGAAGGTTTCGGTCAGCCAGTAATAGTGGAATTTGCGGTTGGACAGGCTGTCCGGTGCCAGCAGGAACGAGCTCTGGTCGACCCCATCGATGTAGCGGTCCTTGGGTAGGCCGTCTTCCACTCCGGCGATCGCCAGCAGCGTCGGCAGGATGTCGTTGAAATCGAAAATGCCATCGCTCTGCCGGCCGGCGGCAATCGTGCCGGGCCAGTAGACGATGCCAGGCACCCTTACGCCACCTTCCCAGGTCGAACCCTTGGCGCAGCGAAAGGGCGTGAAGGCTGAATCCGGCCAGGCTTCCATATGCGGGCCATTGTCGGACGAGATGAAGATCAGCGTGTCCTCCAGTTGCCCGGTCTCACGCAAGACCTCGACGAGACGGGCCAGCACATCATCGAGCTCGAGCAGAGTATCCTTGTAGGGATGGCGTGCCGGCGACTTGCCGAGGAACTTCTCGTGGGGATAGTTGTCGAAATGGGCGCCGCGGGTGTTGTGATAGAGGAACCAGGGCTGGTCCTTCTTCGCCATCTTGCGGATGAACTCCGACGAATAGGCACACCATTTGTCGTCGAGAAGCGAAAGCACGGGAATGGTGACTTCCTCGACGTTCTGGGTCTGGCCACCTTTCTTGGCATGCACAAAGCAGCGGTTGAAGGGCATGTTCTTCACCCATTGCGTGCGCGCCTCGGAGTAGACGATTTCGGGAAAGAAATAGGGATCGCGCCATTCGGTGTACATGTCGGAGACCGAGAGGAAGCCGTAAAAATCATCGAAGCCCACATTTTGTGGCTGCGAGGCTGCGTTCTCTCCGACATGCCACTTGCCGACGGCCTGCGTGACGTAGCCGGCTGCTGCGAGGAGTTCGGCGACCGTGATTTCCCCCTGCAGTCCGCCGGGTTCGCCATACATCGGCGGACGGTGGAGCCCGTGACGATTGGGCACGCGCCCCGTCAGCAAGGTGGCGCGTGAAGGTGAACAGATGGGCTCGGAATAGCATGAGGTGAGCTTCAGTCCCTCGGCAGCGAGGCGGTCGAAGGTCGGGGTTGGTGCACCCACCGCGATGCCCCCGCCATAGCAGCCCAAATCACCCCAGCCGACATCGTCCATGAGGAAGACGAGGAAATTGGGACGCTTCTTGCGCCGGTTCGTGAAATGATCGAGCAGCGCCCGCGCCGCTGTTTCCTGGGCGGGATGGAGGAACGACGGCTCCCAATTGGGCTGGCGTGAAACGGTCTGCGCAGCGATAGCGTCAAAAGGCGGCATGTCTTTCCTCCGGAGGGCATTTCCGGGCATAATCTTGCCGGTTTTACCGGCTGCTGTGAACTGGCTGTGCGCGCGCCAAAAGGGCGTGTGGCAAGCGGGCACGGTTTATTCTGCCCCCTGAACGGCTTGGGCTTGGGGCGCAAGCCCGAACGCTGACAGGGCGGGGCGCAAAGGCCGGGCTCCTGTCTGTGTCCGAGGCAATTTGCAGGCATCCGGGCAAAGATGGACGCCGCCCCTCTTCCAGACGAACATAGTTTGGTCGGGTTTTAAGAGCATTTGCCCTTTGGCCCCGCTTATGGGCTAAAGACCAGGGCAATGCCCGTCTCCGGGCGCCTCGCACCGTTCTCAACAAGACTGGATATCTCGTGCCGTTTCCACCCACCTCGCCTCCTCTTGCCCGCGCGCTCCTGGAGAAGAATTACGTCGAACCTTCCGCCGTCCAGACCGAAGTGCTGGCTGCTGCAGCCAAGGGACGTGACCTCATCGTCTCGGCCCAGACCGGCTCCGGCAAGACAGTGGCGTTTGGTCTTGCGCTCGGCGAGACACTGCTCGACGCCGAGCACCGGATGGGAGCGGCGCAAGCGCCCGTGGCGCTGATCGTCGCCCCGACCCGCGAACTGGCACTCCAAGTGGAGCGCGAGCTCACCTGGCTTTATCAGTATGCGGGCGCAAAGATCGTGTCCTGCGTCGGCGGCATGGATCCCAGGGCCGAGCGGCGGGCACTGCAGTACGGCGCCCACATCGTCGTCGGCACGCCCGGACGGCTGCGCGATCATCTCGAACGTGGCGCGCTCGATGTTTCGGGCCTCAAGGCGCTGGTGCTCGACGAGGCCGATGAGATGCTCGATATGGGTTTCCGCGAAGATCTCGAATTCATCCTCGAAACCACACCGGCAACGCGGCGTACACTCTTGTTCTCGGCAACCCTGCCGCGGCCCATCGTCGAGCTGGCAAAGCGCTTCCAGAACGATGCCCTGCGCATTGCGGCAACCGATACGCGCCGGGCTCACGCCGATATCGAGTACCGCGCGGTGCGCATCGGCGCCCGCGACAGCGAGCACGCCGTGGTCAACCTGCTGCGATATTATGATCCCTCCGGCGCACTTGTCTTCTGCAACACCCGCGAGGCGGTGCGCCATCTTCATGCCATACTCACCGAGCGCGGCTTCTCGGTGGTGGCGCTGTCGGGCGAGATGGGGCAGAACGAACGCAATCAGGCCTTGCAGTCCTTGCGTGATGGCCGAGCCCGCATCTGTGTCGCCACCGACGTCGCCGCACGCGGCATCGACCTGCCGAGCCTGGCGCTCGTCATCCATGCTGAGTTACCGAACGATGCCGAAGTGCTGCAGCACCGCAGCGGGCGCACCGGCCGCGCCGGCAAGAAGGGCATCAGTGTACTTGTGGTGACACCGCAGGCGCGTCGCCGGGCCGAGGTATTGTTGGCGCAGGCTCATATCCAGCCGATCTGGGCCACCGCGCCCAGCGTCTATTCGATTCTCGCGCTCGATCAGGAACGGCTGCTCGCCAGCGCCATCTTCACCGATCCGGCGAGCGAGGATGAAGCCGAGATGGCGAGGCTTCTGCTCGATACTCAGCCGGCCGAGGCTGTCGCCACCGCACTGGTAAGGCTCTATCGCAAAGCTCTCCCAGCGCCAGAGGAGCTGGCGGATCCTGGGGCCGAAGCACCACCCCGGCGCGAGCGCAGCAGCCTTCACGACAAGCGCAAGCAGGGTCGCGAGGCCCCGGGCGAGGAGAAGCGCCACGCCCGCTCGGACGTGCCGCATCGTGGTGGTGATCATAGTGGGGCCCGTGCTCCGCGCGCCGCCCGCTTTGAACCCCAAAATGGTCAGTCCAGTCCTGGGGGCAGCGTTTGGTTCCGTCTTAATGTCGGGCGGGATCGCCATGCCGATCCCAAATGGCTGCTTCCGGAAATCTGCAAGCAGGGTGGGATCACCAAGAAGGACATTGGCCAGATTCGCATTTTTGACCGCGATACCCGCTTCGAAGTGAACCGTGAGGCTGCCGAAGTTTTTGCCGCAACCGTAGCGTCCCGGCAGAAGAAGACCGGGGTTCGCATCGATTTGCTGCGCGGCGAGCCTCCTGTGGCGGAGAGCTCTCCGTCAGGCCGGGCAGCTCCGGATAAATCTGCCCGAGCGCCTGGGACAGCAAATGCCCCGTCCGGCAAAAAGCCAAAGGGCAGGGCGGACCACAGTGCGATGAAAGGCAAGCCGAAATCCTCGCGGCGCCCCAAAAAACGAGACTGATCCTGCATTCCTGCTCGCACGCAGGGCGTGCGAGCAGGTCAATGCTGGGGTTTCTCATCCAGGCGGGCACTACTGCCGCAGAAATTTCAGTATGGCCGCATTGAACAGCTCTGGTTGATCCATGTTCGAGGCGTGCCCTGCATCGGCGATCACGACCTTCTGCGCGCCGGGAATTTTGGCCGCCATATAGTCAGCCGCCTTCAGGAATGGCGTGTCATTTGCTCCGACGACCACAAGGGCAGGAACCGCGATGTCCGGAAGTGAATTGATCACCCGTGCATCTTTTTGCGTGAGCATGCCGCGGCCTGCGTGCGCCAATCCCTTGGCGTTGCGATGGGTCGCGCTTCGCCGTTCGGCGGTAGAGCCTGATATCGGCGCCAACCCCTCGCGCGCGAAGCGCTCGGCCGTCTTCAGAGCGTTGGCATTCCAGCCTTCACGTGCCTCGTCG
>JAKAVI010000022.1 GCA_021817355.1 Pseudomonadota bacterium
AGAACACAATATAAGTCTTGACCGGTGGGGGAGGCGGCGGCGGTGGCGGGGGCGGCGGCGGGGGAGGTGGCGGCGGGGGAGGCGGGGGAGGCGGCGGTGCTGCTTCCTCGTGACCGAAGAAGTAACGCACGCCGATCATGACCGCCTGCTCGTTCAGATCGCCCGGGCGAACATAATAGTTTGAATAGGAGGTGCCATAAGCACCGTGGATACCCACGTTACGGTAGCGCCAGTCAAGATAGACATCGACGTTCGGATTTACCGTGTAGGTGAAGCCGGCCATCGCCTGCCACATCCATCCCGTGCGGCTTCCTTTCATGTCGACCAGACCGGCCGTGACGTTGTTTTCCTTGATGTCAACCTGGCCAATACCGGCGCCGGCGCCGATACTGAAGGCCCACTTCTTCGCCAGTGGAATATCGTAGGCGGCGTTGAACATCGTCGACAGGATATTCAGATGCCCATCGGTCTGGTTGCCAAGCAGGTTGCCACTGATGTTATGCGGGGCATAGCCAAGTTCGGCCTCGAGGCGGATATTGTTCTTGAACTTGTAGCCTGCCGAAAGCGCCAGCAGCGCCGAGTTATCGGTGCGGACCTTGCCCTGCATGCTGGTGGTAGTCGGGCTTATTCCTGTAAAGCTCGTTTTGAAATTGCCCATATGGTCGAGACCGGCGCCAAGGCCGAGATACCACCCTTGACCGGCAGATGCCGTGCCACTCAAGGCCAGCAGCGCCACGCCCGCTAGGGCCATCATACGAATCTTCATATTTTTCCCTCATAATGTACCGACGGGCGGGGAACCCCCCACCGACGCGTCTGGGATCGCGGCTATCCTATAAAAGATATCGCCCCCAATGTGGAGCTATAACGACTGTCCTGGCCTGTTGTTTCCTAGCGGACAGTCGGGAATTCCAAGGGCTGTGTCACGTCTGCAACATCAGACAAAATCTGTGACAAAAGCGCAGTGGAGCCTTCGAAAATAAAGGCATAGCGACCTCGTAAGATCTCCAGGCCTCCATGCAATGCTGCCTCTTTACTGTTGAAGGCCATGTCCAAGTGGCTGAGTATTGCCTTGCGTGGTTCGACGTGGAAGTGGCGGAGCCAGGTCCCCATCAAGGCCTCTCCAAGACTCCCTAAGCCTTTGAAATCGCCAAAATCAACGACATGCACGCGGCCCTGGGGTGCAAGGCTGCCCAAGGCGGCGGCCAGCGCCCCGCGCCAGTCGGGGATCATGGAAAGGCTGTAGGAGAACACCGTCCGCTCGAACCAGGGTACGTCAAACTGGGCAGGGTCGAGGCTTTCGCCATAGCCCTGCACGAGCTTGATGCGTGTGCTGAGGCCGGCGGCGGCGATCTGCCGGTGGGCGGTGTCCAGCATCTGCTCCGATGCGTCGAGCCCGTAGAAGTGTGCCTCTGGGTAGCGGCGGGCCATGCAGATCAGGTTGCGGGCGGTTCCGCAGCCGATCTCTACGACCCGTTCCTCTGCTGTAAGGGAGAGGCTTCGGATCAGCCGGTCGCGGCCAAAAAGATAATATTTTCTAGTAAAATCATAGAAATAGCGCTGATGCCGGTAGACCTCATCCATCAGCTGGGCGTGGGTGGGCAGGGACGCTGTTGGGCTCATGATAATGGCCGTCTGGCATAAACATGGAAGCCGCCATAGATGGCGGAGCGGTCCTGCGCATGTAGGGCCCGGCTTTCTTCCTCCAAATAGAGCCATGGCGCCAGGAGCAGCGGCGGCAGTTTGCGGGCAAGTGGGGAGTTCGCTCCGGCGGTGCGAAAGATGACACGCGCATCATGTATGTCGGCCGTGCGGTCGATCTGGCCCCAGAGCCCGGAGAGCAGGTCTGGCGTCATCCAGTCCTGGGCGTCCAAAAGCACATAGCGGTGCAGTGAGCCAGTGGGCTGGCTCTTCAGGAAATCGATCAATGAGGCGTGGTGTACTTCCACGCGACCGGCCCTCTGGCGGATCGCATCATAGGTGTCGGCGCGCAGATAGTCCGGTACCGCTTCGCGCTTGTGGATGTCATAGCTGCGGGTAAAGGCCTGCCAGGCAAAGTAGTTGTTCTTGATGGGAAAGCTGCAGGCCAGCCTTTCCACCCGCTGGCGCAGTATCCTCGTCGGATCTTCCTGCGACTCGGCGATGAGTTCATCGTACTGCGCGGGTGGGATCCCCAGGGCATAGAGAGATATAGGCGACTTTGCCAGCAGGCGAATCGGCCGCGACTCAAACAGTGGCACGATCAGCTGCTCAAAACGGGCCCGCTGCTCCTCAGGTGTACTGGCCGTGACGATGTCATCGAGCCGTTTGCCATGCAGACGGGCAATGGTGTGAAGGATGCCGATGAAGCGGCCCAGCAGGCCATGGTGGTAGAGGTTCCGCGCGAACATGTTGATGCGCCGTCCGAACAGGGGGATCTGCTTTTCCCAGTAAAGTCGGGTATCAAGGTCCAGCTGACCGGCGAGAAAGCGGTCATAGGCTGCCTGATTTGCTTTGTCGTCGGCACGTCCGAAGAACCGGAAGAACTCTTCGTAGGAAGGCAGCCGGGTGAGGGCCGCCAGCTTCAACCGGGTCAAAGCGACATGGTTGGGGTTGAGGTCGACCGCGATGATGCGGGCGGGATCGGCCGCAAGGTAATTGAGGACGTTGCAGCCACCGGAGGCGATGGTCACCAGACGGTGATGGGGACGCAGTGCCAGCGCCTTGAGGTCGACCTGGGGGTCTTCCCAGATCTGGTTGTAGACGAAGCCCCGGAACATCCGTGTGAACAGCCGCTCCAGCGCTCCACGCCGGCTCGCTGCCGGACGGGTATGGGCGGCGCGGTCGAGAAGAAGATTAGTGGTCATGACGGATGTCTCGCGCCCTTTCGGGGCAGGGTGTTTCGGTGTAGGCAAGCCTCACGCGGCGACATGGATGGGCGCGCGCGAACGGATGACAATGCAAGATACCAACTCTCACCTTGATAGCCCCCAGCCAGATCCGGTTACTGAGCTCTTGGCGCTGCTGAACCTCGAACCGGTCGAGGTGAATATCTTTCGTGGGGTAAGCCCCAAGGACCGGTCCCAGCGGGTATTTGGCGGACAAGTGCTGGGACAGGCGCTGGTTGCCGCCACCCGCACCGTCAGTGATCGGATCTGCCACTCGCTTCACGCCTATTTCCTGCTGCCTGGCGATCCCAAGGTACCAATCCTGTATCAAGTAGACCGCAGCCGGGACGGCAAAAGTTTCAGCTCGCGCCGGGTGGTTGCCATTCAACATGGCCGACCCATTTTCCATATGTCAGTTTCTTTTCAGATCGATGAAGCTGGGCTTGAGCACCAGCTTGAGGCGCCCGAGGTTCCACCGCCCGAGGCGCTGCAAAGCGAGGATGCCTCTCGTCGCGGGATGATCGATCAGGTACCGCCCGAGTTGCGCGAACACTTCCTGCGTCCGCGGCCAATCGAGTTACGCCCGGTTGGGCCATCGGACAGCCTCATTCCGGCCAAGCGTGCACCCAACCAGGCTGTGTGGGTACGCGCTACCGGCAAATTGCCCGATAACGGACCGTTGCAGCAATGCGTTCTGGCCTATGCGTCGGACATGACATTGCTCGATACCTGCCTGCTGCCGCATGGCATTGGCTGGTTCGATCCGCGCGTGCAGATGGCCAGCATCGATCACGCCATGTGGTTTCATCGGTCGTTCCGCGCCGACGAATGGCTTCTCTATGTTCAGGACAGTCCATTTGCTGGCAGTGGCCGCGGCTTCAATCGTGGTCTCGTCTATACCCGCGATGGCAAGCTCGTCGCCTCGGTAGCCCAGGAAGGTCTCATCCGAATGCGTACCGACTGACCACGTCGGCAGGGCCGCCAGCCCTGGTGTTCAGACCGATGATGGGTCCCAGCGCGCGTCCGCGCCGACCTGGCCTCGGACCGGAATGCGCGGCCTCACGGTGTATAGACTGATGAAGCCGAGCGGGAGTTTGCCGCAGAAATCGGAAAGAGAGCTATGCGATGACGGTACACCTTTCCAGCTGCGGCGCACCCATGCGGGGTGGTTCTGGTACGCGGGCCGGATAGACACACCCTTGGAGCTGTTCATCAGCGTTCACACAGCGAGCTTGCGAGGGCAGCTCACCAGCCGGGACGCAGACGTCCCCGCCATCCATCCCAATCAGCTTCGCCTCGAAAGCGGCGCAGACCAAACGAAGATCTCACGCCAGTCCTCCCACGTCGCCCTGATGAATGCAGGCCGCGGCACTTGGCCAGGAAGACCACATGAACGTGGAGCGCACAGATACAATGTCGTTTTCGCTGACGATCGCTTCCTGTCATCAGGCCTGACCAATGCGGCAATCACCGCATGCGGATGCACAGCCTAGCCCGCAACAAATTCTTCCCGTTGTGGTCAACGGCGACCAGCTGCGGCGGTGCCACGGGCTTCATAGCTCTGCGCCTGCGCGTTGGCCGTGTTGAAGTATTTTGCCGAATCGGTTGGCAGCGCGCCAGGTTCGCAACGATGGTCAGCGCACGCGTAGGTCATTTCCCGGGTACCGCGGTCGAGTGTCACTTCGTCAGCCGCGCGGGCGACGACAGTAACGACATCATTTACGAGCTGGTGCCCGTGGCCATCAAGGCCAATGAGGTTTGTGACGCCGAACACCTTGCCAAGCACGAGCACATGACGCGCATCGACAACCTGAACATCGGCGATTGATGGGTTACCAACGTCGACTGTTGCTACAGGCCGGGAAAACGTCACCAGCCTTGCCTGGTCCATTTGAACGGACAGCGCACCGGCCTGCGCGGCGACGGCACTCAATGCAAGGCTGGCAACCAAGCCAGGAAAGAATCTGCGCATGCACGATCTCCATGACAACGATGTACGACGTAAGGATAGAAATGACCGCGTAAAGGAACGCTTAAGCCGTACGCTGCCTCACGCTTGCCGACAAAACGCAAGCAGATTGCATTTTAATGATATTGAATCGATGCGCTTTTGCAGAACATCCTTATCAATTGCTATTCGCGATACGTAAAATTACTTACAACTACCCACTTTTGTTCCAATAAGGAACGCTTGGGCTCCTTGGGCGCCAAATCCAATTAAGTGCCCATTAAATTTCCCGGCCTAGCATGAACGCGTTCCGATGGTGCGGCAGCAAAAGAGGCGTCCGCATCGGATCATGGGTGTCAAACAAGCGGAGTCTTCCATGAAAAATCTTTTGTCTCAGTTTTTCGCCGACGAATCCGGCGCTACCGCCATTGAGTATGGGTTGATTGCTGCCGGCATCGCTGTGGTCATCATCGCCGCAGTCCAGCTCGTCGGCACCAACCTCACCTCTACGTTCAACACCGTTGCCACCGCGGTAAAGGGACCGGCCTCCTGACCATCGCGGCGGCAAGCGCCACAAGTTGCGCTAAGTCTGGCAACGGCCGCCGTGTTCCGGCGGCCGTTTGCATTTTGTGAGAGGTCGGAGCTGGCTGATGATTGCGCATTTTGCCGGATTTGTGGTCATACCGGCCCTTATCGCTGCTGCGGGATACTGTGACCTGACCCGCTACACGATTCCAAACTCGCTGCCAGCTGCGCTTGCTGCTGCCTTTCTGGCCGTTGCCATATTTTCAGTTGTT
>JAKAVI010000327.1 GCA_021817355.1 Pseudomonadota bacterium
TTCATAGACCTTGTCGCTGCCCCCCGTCATTGGGCTATGACGTAGACGTCGTGCTCACGTGTGGACGGCTCCTGTTTTGCAAGGATGCTGTTTGACGCTCTGGCCGATGGTCGGGCGCGCTCATCTATCAGGCCTTTTTCCCGGCACATGAGCGCTGGCCTTGATGGAAGGCCGCGAACCAGGTCCCAAATCATCATCGCGCGCTCGAACCACTGGGCACTACGCGGCAGGATGATCAAAAGACGCACAACATCAAGGCGCCGCAGCTGACGCCTTAGGAAAACTTCGGCAACCCAACCCACGCCATGCGCCTGGAACACGTTCTTCGTGATATCAGGGGCATTTTGTCAGCGGCGCCATCCCTGGGGCCTCACTCGACGCGGTGAAGACTGGCGATCTGTGCGCGGAAGTGCGCCTTCACCCCGGCTTTATCAGCAAATTCCGGCCAGCGTGCGACGGTCGCCCGCACTTCCTCAAGGATGGCCTTGTCGCGCCCGCGCTTGAGACCAGCTGCTTTTGCAAAGGAAGTATAATCGGCCGGTTCGAAACCGTCACGCTTTCCGTTGAGCGACATCTGGTGCCGGCTGGTCCAGGGTCCATCCGGATTGTAGGCATAACTTACGTCAAATGCCGGTGAAAGCGACCATTTGCCAGAGCGGTCCATCAGAAAGGCGATGTTCTTGACATGATCATCCTGGTTGCGCGCCAGAATATTGAACAGCGCGCGGCGATACTGCTCTTCGATCTCCCCCATGGTAAGGTCGAGCCGGCGCATGGCCATGATCGCCTGCTCATAGGAGTTTGCGCCTGGCGTGTTGTAGTCATAGTGCATCAGGGCCGCGAGCGACTGCATGTGGATCTTCCCGCCATCCGGTCTCCTGTCAAAGCGACGCGTCATGAAGTGCCGGCGGCCGTTTTCTTCGAGGAGGCGGCATTCGTTCATAGTGATGCCTGCGGCATGCGCCATGAGGTAGTAGGCATATTCGATGGCGCCAAAGCCCTTTGGATCTGCGAGATCCTTGTCTTTATTGTTGGCGACGCCGTCGAATTTGAGCAGCCAGTATTCGAAGCCCTTGCCTGCCTCAATCTGGCCTGAGCGAACCTCTCCGGTGCCAGGGTTCCAGGCGATGATGGCCTTGGCCCTCGCACCGCCTGCCGAGGTCCCAACGCGCAGAATTTCCCTGAGGGCCTCCTTCTTGTGACCATCCGTCAGGGCGACCTTAAAGTGGTCACGGTCGCTCAGGATTTCCGACGCCAGTCTGACCAGGGCGTCAAGATCAACAGCTTCGGATTTCGTGTTCCTCGGCCCGATGGCCGGCCTGAACTCGAGCGCACCCATACCGCGGCTTCCCGTGTAGAGGAGGCGTTCGACTGCATTAAAGCTGCCTGCCGCACGTCCCTGCCGCGCGAGCCAGACATCAATGAGGGCATTGCCGAACCTGTCCGGCAGCGAGTCAGCGAGCAGACCCGGCAGCCCCCTGAAGCTTTCATGGGACAGCGCCGGAAAACTGTATGGTGCTGTACCAAGTGGCATCATCATCGGCGCGACCTGGATTGCGCTCCGGGCAAACTGTGGGTCGTACTGGAAGGTGGCGTGGCTTTGCCCCTCCTGCACGGAAACGGCGCCGATCAGTCGACCCCAGAGATGGACGGCTGCCAGGGTCATGCGTCATCATCCCAGCTCCAGGTCCCGATTTCTTCGTCCCGGGGTGTTGAGGCCCGACGGCGCGCTCTGCCCTGGTTCTTCAGCTGTTCAATCGGCCGCGGTCCAGCAGGCGGGACCAATTGGTCGAGATTGCGCAGCAGGTTCAGGACGCGCAGAACACGGATGAGGTTGGTCAGCTGCACGGACTGCCCGCCCTCGAGCCGCTCCACGGTGCGCTTGGACACACCAGCCGCCTCCGCGAGCGCCTCCTGGGTGAGGTTATGGTCTAGCCGGACCTGGGAAAGCCGCAGCCCCAGTTCCTCGAGGACGGCAGCTTCGGTCTGGTCTTCTATCCTCATAACTCGCCATATATGGCGGATAACTAGAAAAATGTCAACTAACTCGTCAATTTTAACGAATTACATAATACTACATAACTCGTCAAACTTGGTGAGTTATGGCATAAATGCCGCATTTTTTCGCCATAAATGGCGAGTTATAGAAAGTGTGTGAGCCAGGATGCACTGCAATACCTGCACTGCATACCTACATGGCTCTTACGATCCACGCGCAAAACAACGCCCCCACAGGCCCTTCTTTCCCAATGCCTCAGGAGCGTCGAAGCCGTACTGGCCAGCCAAGGAGCGCGCTTCTAAAGCCTCAACGACATCTCGGCCGTCCGCAGAGAGCATCGTGGTGCCAGGAAACTGCCCGAAACCATTTCGACACCGCGCGTCATCGACCTTCTGACCGGAAAAGACTTGCGCTGCATTATCCTGCGACTGTCCCAGAGCCTCCTCACGCAAGCATGAGGCCGAGATGTTCCCCCATCGGCGCGAAATTCCGGTTGTCGTGCACAATGCGTGGCGGTGCTCGATGCAGAAGGTGGCGATGATGATGTCGGGCGTTTTGCGGATCGTGACGCCCAGTTTTCTCAGCTTGCGATAGTTCCGGACAGCGCGAGGGGCAAGATCGGCATAAAGAAACGGCACCAGTGCATGCCGGCGCAGGCCGCGTTCGATCTGCGCAGCATGCGTCTCATCGCGGGCGCGGCCCGCCCAGGCCTTGGCGACAGACCAAAAGTTTGTTGTGCGCCTATCGGCGACTTCCTGCGCGCTCGCACCGCCACCTGCGAGCATTCAGTGCCGCGCAGAGCACGCTTGTGGCAGCGCTGTGCTCTGGGTGGCTGTCGCGGCTGAAAACCTCTCGAGGGTGGAGCGCAGCCCTGGCATGAGAACCACCCTCTGACGCAACGGCAGCAAGCCCCCAGACAAAGAGAACTCTCCCGCAATTTTGTCATTCCCGCCCACGTCGCCAGCTTCTATCTTCCTCACCGGAGCCGGCAACGCCCCCGTACGGCGGGTCAGTGTCAACAAGAGAATGCAATCATGCTTTTGAGCCCCCTGGACCAGGAACACTTTGCCGACATCCGTGACGGCGTGCGGCGCCTATGTGCGGAATTTCCCGGCCAGTACTGGCGCGAACTTGATGGGCGGCGCGAATATCCCACCGCCTTCGTGAAGGCGCTGACGGCCGCAGGTTATCTTTCAGTGCTCATCCCCGAAGACTATGGCGGCTCGGGTCTTGGTCTTGGCGCGGCCGCGGCCATTCTCGAAACCATCCAGGCCGAAGGCTGCAATGGCGCCGCCTGCCACGCCCAGATGTACACCATGGGCACCATCCTCAGACACGGCTCGGAGGAACAGAAGCGTCAATACCTGCCGGGAATTGCCAGCGGCGAGCTCCGCCTGCAGGCCTTCGGCGTCACCGAGCCCACCAGCGGCACCGACACCACCGCCCTGCGTACCACCGCCGTGCGTGACGGGGATAGCTATGTCGTCAATGGCCAGAAGATCTGGACCAGCCGCGCCCAGCATTCTGATTTGATGCTGCTCCTGGCGCGCACAACGCCACGCTCCCAGGTGGCAAAGAAAACCGATGGCCTTTCCACCTTCATCGTCGACATGCGCGAGGTCCTGGGCAAATCCCTCACCATCCGCCCCATCCGCACGATGATGAACCACGCCACCACCGAGGTCTTCTTCGACAACATGCGCATCCCCGCTCAAAACCTCCTTGGCGAGGAGGGCAAGGGCTTTCGCTATATCCTCTCGGGCATGAACGCCGAGCGCGTGCTCATCGCCGCCGAATGCGTCGGCGATGCCAAATGGTTCACGCGCAAATCGGTGGCCTATGCCAATGAGCGCAAAGTGTTTGACCGACTCATCGGGGCCAATCAGGGCGTAGCCTTTCCGATTGCCAAAGCCTACGCCAACATGCGTGCGGCAGAGCTGATGGTGCATGAGGCCGCGCGCCTCTATGAAGCCGGCAAGCCCAATGGGGCCGAAGCCAACATGGCCAAAATGCTGGCCGCCGACGCCTCCTTCGAGGCCGCCAATGTCTGCATCCAGACCCATGGCGGCTTTGGCTTTGCCGAGGAATACGATATCGAGCGCAAGTTCCGCGAAACCCGCCTCTACCAGGTCGCGCCGATCTCGACCAATCTGATCCTCGCATTCCTCGCCGAGCATGTACTCGGCCTGCCAAGGAGCTACTGATGCGCCGCGCCGCCATTGTCTCCCCCTTGCGTACGCCCGTTGGTGCCTTTGGTGGCAGCCTGCGCGAAGCCCCGGTCGAAACCCTGGGCAGCACCGTGGTAAAGGCTGTGATCGAACGCAGCGGCATCGATCCGGCACGTATCGAAGACGTGGTGATGGCGCAGTCCTATGCCAACAGTGAAACCCCCTGCGTCGGTCGCTGGGTAGCGCTGGCCGCGGACCTGCCCATCGAGGTTCCGGGACTGCAAATCGATCGACGCTGTGGCGGAGGCCTTCAGGCCATCGCCACAGCCGCGATGATGGTAGAAAGCGGTGCCTGCGACGTCGTCCTCGCGGGCGGCGTCGAGAGCATGAGCCGCATCGAGTACTACACCACCGACATGCGCTGGGGTAAACGCGCAGGGACCACAGAGCTTTATGACCGCCTCGAGCGCGGTCGTGAACGCTCGCAACCGGTGGAGCGGTTTGGCCGGATCTCGGGAATGATCGAAACCGCGGAAAATCTCGCACGAGACTACAGGATCACCCGCGAAGAGGCCGATGCCTTTGCAGCCGAGAGTCATCGACGCGCTGCCACCGCCTGGAGCGAGGGCCGCTTCGCGGCCGAGGTCGTTCCCGTCCATGTGCCTCAGCGCAAGGGTGAGGCCATCATCTTTGATCGTGATGAGGGTATCAGACCTCAGAGCACGCCAGCCTCGCTCGCCAAGCTCCCGGTGCTGATGAAGGATGGAATCGTCACCGCCGGCAATTCCGCCCAGCAGAATGATGCCGCCGCGGCCTGCCTGGTGGTGGCCGAGGACAAGCTGCACGAACTTGATCTGACGCCAATGGCCTTTCTCGTCGGCTGGTCTGCGGTGGGCTGCGAGCCATCGCGCATGGGGATTGGTCCGGTCCCCGCGACGGCAAAGCTACTGACAAAGTCCGGGCTAACCCTTGAGGCCATGGGTCTTGTCGAGATCAATGAGGCCTTTGCCGCCCAAGTGCTCGCTGTTCTCAAGGGCCTTGACTGGGACGATCGCGATCGCCTCAACGTCAACGGCTCGGGGATCTCGCTCGGTCATCCGATCGGTGCCACCGGAGTTCGTATCATGACCACGCTGCTTCATGAGATGGAGCGCCGTAAGGTACGCTTTGGCCTTGAAACCATGTGCATCGGCGGCGGACAGGGCATGGCGGCAATCTTCGAGCGCAGCTGAGACACCTTCTGCTCGCAACCTCCTCCCGGAATAGGAAGCTGACATCCTCCCCGTCCTGAATGGCGGGGGTTCCGAGTAAACTACTCACGCGGCTTTCCTCGGGGTGGTTCCTGCTTCACCGGGCCGTTTAGAACGGTTCCCCTCGATAGGCTTCAACGCGCTGTCCGCGCGCCGTAGGATATTCAATGCGGCGTT
>JAKAVI010000108.1 GCA_021817355.1 Pseudomonadota bacterium
CGCGAACCGTCTTCGGCGATGTAGGTCGCATCCAGCCTTTCGGGAAGGACATAATCGAGCTGCAACGTGCCAACCTGCCAGGACCTGCCGATGGCATCGCGCAGATGGAATTCCAGTTTGGGGGCATAGAATGCGCCCTCGCCATGCGCGATCTCGAAATCATGCCCTGTGGCGCGCAGGGCATCACCCAGGGCCTTTTCTGCCGCCTCCCAGCGCTCGATGGTACCGCCAAATTTTTCGGGTCTGGTAGCCAGCCGGATCACCACCTCCTCAAAGCCCATATCCCGGTAGATCTTGTAAAGAAGCGTTACGAAATGTTCAGTCTCGGACTGGATCTGGTCTTCGCGGCAAAATATGTGTGCGTCGTCTTGTGTCATCTGGCGTACCCGCATGAGCCCATGAAGAGCACCATGTGGTTCGTTGCGGTGGCAGCAGCCGAATTCTGCCATCCGAATCGGGAGTTCGCGATAACTGCGGATCTGCTGGTTGAAAATCTGAATGTGCGCCGGGCAGTTCATCGGCTTGAGTGCCATCAGGTCTGCCTTGCCGCTGAGGACTGGTGCATCGTCCTCAGTCCCGGGTACCTCGTCAGGTACGACGAACATATTCTCCCGATACTTGCCCCAGTGGCCGGACCGTTCCCAGAACTTGGCGTCCATGAGTTGTGGGGTCTTTACTTCGACATAACCCGCACGGCCCAGCTGGCGGCGAATATAGGCCTCCATCTGATTGTAAAGCACATATCCGTTCGGATGCCAGAACACCGAGCCCTGTGCTTCGGGCTGCAGGTGAAACAAATCCATCTCGCGGCCAATCTTGCGATGGTCACGCTTCTCGGCTTCCTCGATGCGGGTCAGATAGGTGTCGAGCTCCTTCTTGTCCCGCCAGGCTGTGCCATAGATCCGTTGCAGTTGGGCGTTCCGGGCATCGCCGCGCCAATAGGCTCCTGCGATCTTGGTGAGCTTGAAGGCGTCACCGACGGCTGCGGTGCTGTCAAAATGCGGACCCCGGCACAGATCGTGCCACTCACCATGAAAATAGATCGAGACTTCCTCGCCAGAGGGAATACTTTCGATCAGTTCGGCCTTGTAGGTCTCACCAATACCCCGGAAGTGGGCAATGGCGGCATCGCGGGACCACACCTCGCGCCGGGTGGGAAGAGCGGCCGCAATGATCTCACGCATCTTGGCTTCAATCTTCGGCAGATCATCGGGCGTAAAGGGCTCGCTCCGGGCAAAATCGTAGTAAAATCCATCCTCTATGGAAGGGCCGATCGTGACCTGGGTACCGGGGTACAATGCCTGGACTGCCATGGCCAAAACATGGGCGGCATCGTGCCGAATCATCTCCAGGGCCTCAGGGTCCTTGCGGGTCAGGATGCGTATGGCCCCATCGTTCTCGATCGGGCGAAAGAGGTCGATGACCCTGCCGTTCAGCTCCAGGGCGAGCGCTGCCTTGGCCAGGCCCGGTCCAATTGCTGCGGCAATTTCCGCACCCGTGACACCGCGGGCAAAGCCCATTACCTTGCCGTCGGGTAACGTTATGGTCACGGCTGAGGACGACGACACGGGACTGGACTCCTTGCTAGAATGGATTGCGGACCATCATCAGTCCGGCGCTGGAAGTCAATGCGCTGAAGGGCCGAACGGGAACCAAGCGCGGCGTCAGACTTTTCCGATAGGCACAGACCGGGCTTCCCGCCAAGATGGCGGTTCCTTTGGAGGTCGTCCTATGAAAGCCATAGTGGTAGCAACAGTCCTTTCCGTCGCCGCCAGCATTGGGCTGGCCCATGCCGCCGCCAGGACGAAGTCTCATGAACCGAATGTTTGTCTCGACACCACACGTATCAGCAACACGACAGTTCCCAACGACCACACCATCCTCTTTCACATGGATAACGGAACGGTTTGGGCCAATCACCTGCGCGGTTACTGCAGCGGGTTGCGGTTTCATGGCTTTGCTTATGTTGCAACGCCACCCCATCAGATCTGTGGCAACCTGATGACAATCCGGGTGCTGCAGAGTGGTGCTATCTGCATGCTTGGTCCCTTCGAAAGGGTGAGCAGGCTCCACGGAGGGAAAAAATGAAGAGCCAGGTGCGGCGGGCTACCCGGCTCGCCGCCATTTTGTACCTTGCCACTGGCCTATCTGCGGTGTTCGCCGCACCGCGCCAGGACAAGGTCACATGCCTGTGGTCACGTGAGGTCAGTGATACTCAAATTCCTGATAATCAGACGATCATCTTTGTCATGCATGATGGCACGCGCTGGCGCACACGCTTGTCGGGATATTGTCCGGCACTCAAAAACTACGGCTTCAGCTATAGGATTCCCGAGAGCCGGATCTGTGATCGCATGATTATTCATGTCAACCGTACCCATACGCCCTGCGCTCTGGGCGCCCTTCGGCGATTGCCCAGTCCGTCAGACCATTAGTGCCTTCAAATACCACCCCACGAGCTGCCGAACGCCGGCCTTTTACCGATACGGCGGGACATGACAACCTGAATGAAGAAACATAGGTGCGGAACATGAGCGACGACCCACAACTACCGGGCCTGCCGGCCACTGCCAAAACAGTTCACGATCATTGGCTCTGGTTTTTGCTGGAGGGATGTGTGCTGACCGTTCTCGGCGCCGCGGCCATTGTGCTGCCAACCGTTGCGGGTCTTGCGACCACGATCCTCTTTGGCTGGCTGCTGATGCTCGGGGGGATTGTCGGGCTTGTGTCAAGCTGGCGTGCCCACAACGCTCCGGGACGCTCTCTGGCCCTATTGTCATCATTGCTCGCTGTCGTGGCCGGGGGCATTTTGGTTGGATTTCCGATTGCCGGCATGATGTCCCTGACGTTGGTGCTGGCGGCATTTTTGACGATCGACGGGGTGGTCTCAATCCTTTACGCCCTCGACCATCGCCGGCATGCCAGCCAGCGGTGGGGATTTCTCCTCGTCAATGGCCTGCTCGACATCGGGCTGGCGGTCCTCATTCTCTGGTGGTTGCCGGATTCGGCTGCCTGGATCCTCGGGCTGGTCCTTGGCATTGACCTTGTCTTCGCCGGCGTATCGCTCGTCGCCATGGCTCTGGCCGCACGCAAGCTGCCGCAATAGCGGAAGCGATGCAGGCCCTCGACGGCGTCATTGTTCCGGTTGTCGGAAACGCGCTATGGTCGCGGGCCAGCGCGGTAAATGCAGTGCAGATCCTTGAGGGCGCCGTCCATAATGGGAAGTGAAAAGCGGTTTACAGGACCGCGGGGTCAGGCGTGAACTTGGGCGCGAACTGCACTAAGGTGCGAGCATGCGACTCATTTTTGTCCGGATCTGATGACCGACACACCACCCGACCGGCTCTCGGCCAACCCCAGAAGTCCTTATTATGACGAATCCCTCATCGAACGCGGGGTCGGCGTACGCTTCAATGGTGTCGAAAAGACCAATGTCGAAGAATATTGCGTGAGTGAAGGCTGGGTACGCCTTGCGGTCGGCAAGACCGTAGACCGCAAGGGTCATCCCATGACCATCAGATATAACGGGCTGGTGGAGCCTTATTTCCGTACAGCCGGCTGAGATCAGGCAGACAAAGGCGATCTCTGTTTAGTTGCTACCCAGATAGTCGGCCTTGCCGATTTCGATTCCCTTGTGCCGCAGCAGTCCGTAGGCGGTGGTGACATGGAAAAAGAAATTTGGCAGTGCATAGCTGGTTGCGAAATCGCGCCCGTTCATCTCGAAGTTGCGATGGGGCGTCTTAATGACGATGTGACGATCCTCGGCTCCGTCAAACTGGGCGGGCTTGAAGCTTTTGAGATAATCCAGCGTCTTGGTAATGCGCTGGCGAAGCTCATCGAAGGTCTGCTCGGTGTCAGGAAAGCTAGGGGCCTCACTGCCGCTCAGCCGAGCTGCACAGCCCTTGGCGGCGTCCGAGGCGATCTGAATCTGGCGCTTGAACGGGTGCATATCGGGCGCTAGTCGGGCGTCGACCAGATCTTCAAGGGCTATCCCCTTGGCGGTTGCCTGTGCCTTCGCTTTGTCGAGGATCGCGCCGAGATTTTGCAGCATGCGCGTCATGGGAGCAAGTGTGGCTTCATAAATGGAAAACGACATTATCCGACTCCTGCAGATTGGATTGGCGGTACCTTAACCGATATGTGAATGATTGCTACCTCGGGATGTTGGCTCGCGCGATGGCGCGCCCAAGGAACGGCCGCCTGCGCCTCTTCTGACGCCGCGCTTGCGAGAGCCTATCCTCTATTGCCTAGGCCTCTCTGTGATACTCGAAACCGACCTGAAATTGCGCACAAGGTGGCGTGGCAGTGATTGAACACAAAAGGCCCGGTGGTGACACCGGGCCTTCCGTGACTTGGTCAGGGAGGCCCTTAGACGCAACAGTGTCGCAGAGCCCGATGACAGACTTAGAAGTCCATGTCACCCATGCCGCCCATACCGCCGCCCGGCATCGCCGGAGCAGATTCCTTCTTCGGCCGGTCAGCGACCATGGCTTCAGTCGTGATCAGCAGAGCGGCGACAGAGGCTGCGTCCTGCAGTGCCGTGCGCACCACCTTGGTCGGGTCAACGATGCCGGCCTCAATCAGGTCAACATACTGCTCGTTCTGAGCATCGAAGCCGTAGGTATTGGACTTCTGTTCCAGGAGCTTGCCCACAACGATGGAAGCCTCGACGCCAGAATTCTCGACGATCTGGCGGATCGGTGACTGGATCGCCTTGCGCACGATGGCCACGCCTGCATCTTCGTCCTCGTTGGCGCCCGTCAGGTCCTTCAGCGCCTTGGTGGCATAGAGCAGGGCAGAGCCGCCGCCAGGGACGATGCCTTCTTCGACTGCGGCCTTGGTCGCGTTAAGCGCGTCATCAACGCGATCCTTACGCTCCTTTACTTCGACCTCAGTCGCGCCGCCGACGCGGATAACTGCCACGCCACCAGCAAGCTTGGCCAAACGCTCTTGCAGCTTCTCGCGGTCATAGTCAGAGGTGGTTTCCTCGATCTGCTGCTTGATCTGACCGACACGAGCCTGGATTTCTACCTTCTTGCCAGCACCATCAACGATGGTGGTATCGTCTTTGGTAATACGCACCCTCTTGGCGGTGCCCAGCATGTTGACCTTGACGTTCTCAAGCTTGATGCCGAGATCTTCGGAGATCACCTGGCCGCCCGTGACGATGGCGATGTCTTCCAGCATCGCCTTGCGGCGATCGCCAAAGCCCGGTGCCTTCACGGCCGCAACCTTCAGGCCGCCGCGCAGCTTGTTGACCACGAGGGTGGCCAATGCCTCGCCCTCAACCTCTTCGGCGATGATCAGCAACGGACGACCAGACTGCACGACCGCTTCGAGGATCGGCAGCATTGGCTGCAGGCTGGTGAGCTTCTTCTCGTGGATCAGGATGTAGGGTTCGTCGAGCTCGCACACCATCTTGTCTGCATTGGTGATGAAATAGGGCGAGATATAGCCACGGTCGAACTGCATGCCTTCGACGACCTCAAGTTCGGTCTCGAGGGACTTGGCTTCTTCGACGGTAATCACGCCTTCATTGCCAAAGATCGGA
>JAKAVI010000012.1 GCA_021817355.1 Pseudomonadota bacterium
CGCTATAGTGATGCGCAAAGAAATACAGATAGGAGGGCTCTGCCGCCGTGACCTCCGAACGGACGATCTTTTCCGCGGCCCAGCCAAACAGCGCATCGCGCAATGCTGCCTGCATGCTGGCAGCGATGTTGTTGCCCGGGTAGAGCTTGAGGAATGCGGGCGCCAGATCACCATATCCGCGGCGGATTTGCTGCCGATATTGCTGGGGTGTGGAAGGGGCATGGGAGAGCAGGCCCGGCAGCGTGCCGATTTCATCACTGTTGAAGCCGGCGAGTACCGGGACATGTGCCTGCCGTCCGCGGTTGAAGATCGTTACGATCTGGTGGGGCAGGACGTAGCCATCGATGGTGCCTTGCGGACGAAAGTGCAGCTTCAGAGCAGCGCGGGTGATCGCCGTGGCGCTCATGGCACGCAGCTTTGTCAGGCTGCTTGCATGAAGGGCTGCTTCGAGCCTGGTTCCGATCTGCTGGGCAGAGGGCAGGCCGTGTTTGGCCGTGCGCAGCTCCGGAAAGGACCGCATGTTCGGACTTTCGGCGATCGCCTTCTGGAAGAGCCCGCGCGCAAGCGGGCTGGCGAGCAGATAGGTGACGCTCAGCGCCCCAGCCGATTCGCCCATGATCGTCACGTTCTTGGGATTTCCTCCGAAGGCGGCGATGTTGCTGCGCACCCATTTCAGCGCTGCGATCTGATCAAGGAGGCCGTAGTTTCCCGACACATGGTGCGGCGATTCCTGGCTGAGCGCCGGTAATGCCAGCCAGCCCAAAGGCCCCAGACGATAGTTGAATGATACAAACACAACGCCATGCGCGGCGAATTTGCGTCCGTCATAGATGGGCCTGGAACTTGCGCCAACTTCCAGGGCGCCGCCATAAATCCAAACGATAACGGGCAGATTTCTGGCGCCCTCAGGCCGCCATACATTGAGCGACAGACAGTTCTCGCTCACCCTCGTTGGGGGATCCGCGTAGACACTCTTCCCACGAAACATGGGCTGGATGCAGCTTGGTCCAAAGGCGGTCGCCTCCCGCACACCCTGCCATGGCTTCGCCGCCAAAGGCGGCTGCCATCGCAGTTGACCAACCGGCGGTGCGGCATAAGGAATGTTCAAGAATGCCGCGACATGGCCTGCCTCAGCCTTTCCGGCGAGCACGCCCTGCGTCTCCCTGACGGTCGGCGGGCTGGCAAGGGCACCTGGAAAATCAAACAGGCCAAGCCCCAGCACGGTCGCCAAAGCGACCCTAGCAAGTGTCCCGAACATCTATCCCTCTCTCGGCGTTCTGTGAGCCTTGCAGAAATGATCAACGCAGCCGCCCGACCTGTCAATATATTTCTTTCCTACACAAGAAATAAATAACCGGTCATGGAGATCCTTCCGTGGGCCGAAATCCGGCCCAAGCTGGTGGCACAGGGATTGAGCTGGGGGGAAAGTCCGCGCCCGCAGCGCGACCGATCCGTCCTCCATCCCGACAGCGCCACGCGCCATTGCGAGGCTTGGCGGCACGACAAGAGGCGCGGGCCGCAAAGGCTACGGTCCCGCCACAAATCGGCACGCTACGGGCAAGCCGGATCAACGCGCCTGACTGTTGATCTGGGGAGCCATCGCTGTAGTGGTCACGTTCACCGCCCTCCCGTTCGTGCTCCGCGCCGTAGCGCAGGGTACAAACGCCAACATCCTCGCCGTCATCATCGATAAAATCAGCGGGAGCCGGGACGTCACTTGATGACGTCCGGCCAGTTCCGAGGGCCGAACGCGTCGTTCGGTCGGGGCTGAATTGCACAGCGCCAACCCAAAGAGGATCACCACATGCTGCAAAGCGGCGGCAAGAACGAAAGCCATGAACGATAGAGTATCGTTGTGGGTGCAGCGTAAAGGCGGGCCCCGGACATGCGTATCGGATGAGGTGAGGGTCCTGCTGAGATCAACGCACTCTTGAGGCAATTCAATCCGTCGATGACAGGAACACTGGAAGCGTTGCGGATCGCCACCATGGGCGGTGCAACAGCGACGCAGCGCAAGTCAGCTCCCGAGAGCTTTCAGGCCTTGATCCCATTGCAAAGCTTCGCATCAGCTTTGCAGCGCAGAACGGAATGTGCCTGGAGGCAAAGCCTATTTGGCCGGAAGGAAACTGTCTTTTGGTCCGGCGCCCGCACGGCAGGCCCAGCCCTATGTGCGGCCAGCACGGCTCCTTGAGTGTGCGGGCCTTTGGTTACGTGCGTCGTACCAGCCTTCTGAGCGGTTGACGATGAAGACCACCGAGAGCATCACCGGAACTTCGATGAGTACCCCCACGACGGTGGCCAGCGCGGCTCCCGACTGAAACCCGAAGAGGCTGATGGCTGCAGCGACCGCAAGCTCGAAGAAATTCGAGGCGCCGATGAGCGCCGAGGGGCCGGCCACGCAGTGCTGTTCGCCCACAAGCCGGTTCAGGTAATAGGCAAATCCCGCATTGAAATAGACCTGGATGAGGATGGGAACGGCAATGAGGACGATGACAAGAGGCTCGGAAAGCAGTTGGTTCGCCTGAAAACTGAAGAGCAGAACGAGCGTGAGGAGAAGGGCCACGAGCGACACGGGCGCCAAGCGCGCAAGGACGAGCTTGAGCCCCTCCTCTTTGCTGCCCCCAAGCAAGGCATAGCGCAGCCCCTGGGCAAGGATGACGGGCACGATGATGTAGAGCCCGACCGAGAGGGCCAGCGTGTTCCAGGGCACGGTGATGGCGGAAAGGCCAAGCAGGAGCCCGACGATGGGCGCAAAGGCGATCACCATGATGGTGTCATTGAGTGCCACCTGGCTCAGCGTGAAATGCGGCTCGCCATGGGCCAGATTCGACCACACGAACACCATGGCGGTGCAAGGGGCTGCCGCAAGAAGGATGAGGCCGGCGATATAGCTGTCGATCTGGGCAGCAGGAAGCAGCGGGCGGAAAAGATAGCCGATGAAGAGCCAGGCCAGCGCCGCCATCGAGAACGGTTTGACCGCCCAGTTGATGAAAAGGGTCACACCAATACCGCGCCAGTGCTCTGCCACCTGGCCAAGAGCGGCAAAGTCGATGCGCATCAGCATCGGCACGATCATCAGCCAGATGAGCACGGCGACCGGCAGATTGACTTCGGCGAGTTCAACCTGGCCGATGGCCTGGAACACATGTGGCAGGAGGTGGCCGAGAGTGACCCCGGCAACGATGCAGAGCACCACCCAGAGACTGAGAAAGCGTTCAAAGGTGGACATGGGTCTATACCGTCCCTACCCGTCGGCCATGTTCGTCGATCACCCGCTCGCCGTCTTCCTTGAAGAACTCACCACGCTGGGGGGGCAGAAGATCCAGAACCTGTTCGGAAGGCCGGCACAGCCTCACGCCTTTAGGACTGACAACGATCGGCCGGTTGATGAGAACGGGATGGGCAAGCATGGCGGCGATGAGTTCTTCATCGCTCTTGCCTGGATCAGCAAGATTCAGTTCGCCGTAGGGCGTGCCCTTCTCCCGCAACAGCGCACGCACCGAAACCCCCATCCGCGCGATCAGCTCTTTCAGTAGCGCGCGCGAAGGTGGCGTCTTCAGATATTCGATGACATGGGGCTCGACGCCGGCATTGCGGATCAGCGCGAGCGTATTGCGCGAGGTGCCGCAGGCAGGATTGTGATAGATGATAACGTCCATGATGTCCTCATGCGGGATTAAGGGCGACGGAGTTCCGGCCGCGCTGCCACGGGTCTGTCGCGCAAAGGACAGCGACTTTGCGGGCGCGCAGCAGGCCGAAGGGGCCCGCCTTGGCTTGGCTTCGGGGCAAAGGGATCAGCCATCGAGCCGGCGTCCTGCGGATGTCTTTTGGGGGACGCAGCAGGGGGCAAGGTCGGCCATCAATGGCGTGCAGATCTCCGGGTGGCCGCCACAGCAGTCCTTGATCAGAAAGCCCGCGAGGGCGCGGACGCAATCCAGCTGCGCGCGATAGATGATCGAGCGGCTCCGCCGCTCGGCCGCGATAAGACCGGTCCGCGCAAGGATCGCCAGATGGCTCGAGAGCGTGTTGTGGGGTACCTCCAGATGGCGGGCGACGTCACCGGCGGCAAGCCCATCAGGCTCATGGGCAACGAGGAGGCGGAACACCTCGAGCCGTGTGCGCTGGGAGAGGGCGGCAAAAGCGCCCAGAGCCTGAACGTCATCCATATGTCCATAATATTCGACATATGGACGCTTTGCAACAGCAATCACCGGCGGCGCCAGCAGACACATGCAGGGTTACGCAGCACATGGGTTGTCCCATTTAAGAGCCGCCCAAGGGAACAGCTGCGCGCCCGGCCTCTGTGCAGCTTGCGTAGTCGAGCCAATCACCGACTGAAAATGGAGGGACCCCGGGCGCCGGAGTGGTTCAGGCTGCCGTTTTGACCCTGAGCCGGGCGTGTTGCTCCTCGAATCAAGCGGGGCTGAGATATCCCGGGGCGCAATCTAGCCGGCGCTGATTACAGGTGATCTCGATGAACCCCCGGAACCTGCACTGCGACATCATCGAGAAGAAATGGCGCGCGCTGAAGCCTTTTGAGGCGCGCCCTCTCAACGAGCCCGACAAAGCTGGAACCCGAAGAAAGACGGCCCAAAGCTGCCGTTCGCAACACCCTCGCCCAGCCAACGCCTCGCCGCAGAGCGGCCACCCCAGCGGGCAGTATCGGCCTTTGTCGTGCGTCAGCGACCGATATGAATGTTGTTCAAGGATCCCAATACCCCGAAGGCCTGCAGCAACCACAGCACAACCGCGATCACGACGACAACATTCAGGATACTTTTGATCTTGCTGTCCATCGGTATGTAGGAATTGACGAGCCAAAGCAGCACGCCAACCACAATAAGGACGACAACCAGGGTAACAAGCGGCATACTATTTCTCCTATTTGAAGCTCGCGCTTGGAAGCCGCGCGCTCACGGCCATGAGGCAAACAGCCAGTCCACACAAACTGAGGCATTTGTCGCGGACAGCTGGCAAGACGGGCAGATGACGGCCACCTGCGTGGCCGTTTGATCCGGACTTAGCGTTTGATGCGCGATATCTTGGTACCTTCAATGCTGACGCTGAGCATCAGGCCCTGCTGATTGAAGATGAAGGCGTAGGCATCATCCTTCAGGGTGGACGTGGACAGGTTCTTGGCCGCACCCTCATCCACGACAACTACCGTCGGCCCGACGCCGATTTCCCAGCCATCCGTCTTGTTGAGATAGTGGATCGCCCGATCACTCATCAAGAATACGGCATAGCCGAAGGACTGCGCACCGGCCTGAAAGCCCCAGGACGCTGACACCGAATTATAATATTTGTCAGCCTTTCCCCTCTCCAGAAGCACGCCCTCGCCATAGGCTCCACCGAACACGAGGCCGGCCTTCACGATATTCGGGAACACGAGGATTGCTTTTGCCCGCTGCGAAAGCCGCTCCGCGAAGGGATGGGTGCGATAGAGCCTTTGTAGCGACTGGTTTGCCTCGGTGTTGAGTTCCGCAACAGTGTCCGCATTGGCGACCCTGGCGCTTGCTATCGAAAGCGGCAGGGCAGCAGTGCTT
>JAKAVI010000342.1 GCA_021817355.1 Pseudomonadota bacterium
TCCGATCTAGTCCAGATCCGCGGTGACCGCTCGGCCCGCTTCGAGGCTATCGGGCGCGTCGTCTATGATGCCCAGCGCGCCGGTATCCCGAAAATCGGCTTCATCACCGAACCGGTCAACGCGCCACAGTAACAGCCCCCATTCAGGCAAAAGAAGGTATTACATTATGGCAATGAATGTCGGCGAAGGCGGCGGCGAAGGCGAGGTGATGGTGGAGATGAACACCACGCCGCTCATCGACGTCATGCTCGTTCTTCTCGTCATGCTCATCATCACGCTGCCGGTTCAGACCAACGCCGTTAAACTGAACATGCCGCGTCCCAACCAGACGCCACCGGCCGTGCCGCCGACCGTGGTCAATCTCATGGTCGATTTCGACGGAACCATCTACTGGAACGGCTCGCCAATCTCCACGCAGACGATGGATACCTATTTTTATCGCTACGGGCTGAAGCCGCCGAGCGAGCAGCCGGAAATTCATCTGAGCGCCAACCGCCTGGCAAAGTATGATACAGTTGCCAAAGTCATGGCGGATGCCCAGCGTCGCGGCCTTACCCACATCGGTATTGTCGGAACTGAAAAATATCTGCAGTGACGTCCAGGTCCTAATGGGAGCGGTGACGGCGGATCAGGCATGATGCACCCGCATGTGCCCCACGGCACAATGTGTAATTGAGGTAAGAAATGACTGGGAATCGTTTGCGCGGCGCATTGGCCGCAGTTCTGATCGGGACCGCGAGCGTTGCAGGTGCCACCATGATGATGGCGACCACCGCGCAGGCCGCCGGGGTCCGCCCGGCAGTGGGCAAGCCTCTGCAGGACGCCATCAATTACGCCAAGGAGGGCAAGTCGGCGCTGGCGTTGGCTGCGCTTAAGCGGGCGGAAAGCGTGCATGGACTGACGGCCACCGAGCAGAAGGTGATCGCCGAGACCCGCCAGTATGTTGAAGTCAAGACCGGGAACTTTTCCGGCGGGGTGACCAATGCCACCTCGGCCCAGGCCAAGTTTGCCATCGATTACAATAACCACCGGTATCATGACGTGGTCACCGAGGATCAGGCCTATCTGAGCAAGTATGGCGTCCTCGATGAGAGCCACAAGGAGATCGTGGCCCAGGCCTATTACCAGATGGGCGATTACCGGGGCGCACTCAATTACATCTCGCACAACCTCAATGGCAGCACCTCGGCGCTGATGTTGAAGATGGCCGCCGCCAACAAGGTTGGCGATACTGCGGCCCTGGCACAGTCCGCCCGTCAACTCGTGCTTCGCGGCCAGCCCAAGTTCTGGACCTATGTGCTGATGGCGGCCGATCGGGCCAGTGGCCTCAGTGACGATCAGACCCTCGGCATCTTCCGCATCCGCTTGCTCACCGGAAATATGCGCAATGCCGATGATTATTCGACGGCGACGCAGATTTCGATCCAGCTCGGGTTTCCGCAGGAAGGTCTTGCGATCCAGCAGCGCGGCTTCGCTGCCAAGATACTCTCCGGCACCCGTCAGGAGCGCCTGCTGGCGCTGGCAAAGAAGGATGCGAGCGATCAGGCTGCCCAGATGGGCAAACTGCTGGCCGAAGCCAAGGCGGCCAAGTCAGGAGCACCTCTCGTCCATCTCGCCGAGGTCTACTGGGGTGTGGGCAAGTATAAGGACGCGCTTTCTGCAGTCGATGAAGGGCTCAAGAAGGGCGGCGTCAAGGACATCGCGGATGCCGACATCGTCAAGGGTATGGCGCTCGTGGGACTGAAACAGACCCGTGCAGCGCTCGTGGCCTTTAAGGCCGCCAGTACAAATCCCAAGGCCAAGGTTGTTGCCAGTCTTTGGGATCTTTATGCGCGCACGTCGAAATAGCCTCTCCGGCAAAGCGATTAGCGCCTGAAAGGGCCGCCGCTCACCCGGCGGCCCTTGCTTTATGGCCCTGGCGCCTCGGGGGTGAAGACCCGTGCCCGTGGATTTTAAAACTGCCGCCTGCTGGTTCACACTTCGGCGGCAATAAAGGTGAGGACTACCATGCCGCTCATTCCCTTCGCAGATATCGACGCCCTGCCGGTCAAGGCCCGCGAGGCCTTTGATCGGCTGCCGCGCAAGCTCAACATCTTTCGGCTGTGGGCCAATGCGCCGGCCTGCTTTCGTCAGGGCTTGCGTCTTGGCGGCGCCATTCTTGGTCAGCAGAAACTGTCCGCCCAGTTGCGCGAACTCGTCATCCTGCTGACCGCGCAGGAGGACGGCGGCGCCTATGAATGGCATCAGCATGTACCGATCGCGCTGGCTGTGGGCTTAACGCAAGATCAGATCGATGCGCTTGAACGCAAGGACTACGGCGCCGCGTGCTTTGACAGGAAAACCCGCCTTGCGCTGCGTTTCGCCAGCGAGGTTCGCAGCAAGGTGCGTGCGAGTGAGCAGGCCCTGGTTGCGGCGCAGGCCGAATTCTCGCCACAGGAACTCGTCGAGATCATTCTCACTGTCGGGTTTTACATGACGATGGCCCGCCTGACCGAAACGGCGCGCGTGGAGCTGGATGCCGCTGGTGGTACCGCCGTCCTCGCGGGGCTTACGAGGGAGAGTTGACACCCTTGGCGCTGAACACGACCGTGCGCGAGGTGACAAAATTGAACAGCATGCCGATGCCGACGCCGCACAAGGTGGCCAGATAGGGGTTGCTGAACGGGGCGGGTGCAAGGTGCAGCAGCGCCGCATAGGTGCCGAAATTGACCACCGCACCCAGGCTGTTGGCGGCGACGAAGCGCAGCCACTCAAAGCCAATGGCTTTGGCCGAACCGCGCGCGGCGGCGTGCCGGAAGGTAAGGGTGCGATTGCCCCACCAGGTGCAGGTCATCGCGCACATGATCGAAATCACGCGGGCCAGGATCGGATCCAGCCCGAGCAAAAGATGCATGAAGGCAAGCACGCCTTCATCCACCACGAAGCCGACAGTGCCGACCAAGGCAAAGCGCAGGAACTGGGCGCGAATGAGCGCGTGCGGGCTTGCAGCCTTCATGAGGGCCGCGTCTTTTTGGAGGTTTCCTGCGGCCCAGCGATGGCAAGATAGGACAGGCGTTTCAGTTCCCAGCGGCCGCGGGTCACGGTATCGAGCACCAGGCCGGAAAACAGCGCCAGAAACGCCAGCAGCATCAGTCCGGTGGCCAGTACGGCAGTGGGCAGGCGGGGCACGGTGCCGGTCCGCAGAAACTCGAGCACGACCGGAATGCCAAGACCCAAAGAGGTGAGTGACAGCACGCCGAAGAGGGCAGAAAAGAACACGAGGGGACGCTCTTCGCGGACCAGGCTGATGATCGTCATCAGGATACGGAAACCGTCTTTCCAGGTATTGAGTTTGGAGGAGGAGCCCTTCGGACGCTCCTTATAGTGCGTGTCGATTTCGGTCATGGGCATCAGCAGGCGAACCGCATGGACGGTCAGTTCGGTTTCGATGCCAAAACCCACCGCGGTAAACGGGAAGCTCTTGACGAAACGGCGCGAGAGCACGCGATAGCCGGTCAGCAGGTCGGCGAGCTGCACCTTGAACATCAGCGCGGTCAGTCCGGTCAGGAGCCGGTTGCCGAGCACATGGCCCGGGCGATAGGCCGAGTGCGCGGTTGCGATGCGTCGCCCTGACACCATATCATAGCCGCCCGTGATCAGGGCTTCCACAAGCCGTGGCGCGGCACTGGCATCATAGGTGTCATCGCCGTCGACGAGCACATAGATGTCGGCCTCGACGTCGGCAAACATGCGCCGCACCACATTGCCTTTGCCCTGGCGCGGCTCGCTGCGCACGATCGCACCAGCGTCACGGGCGCACGCCATGGTGCGATCCGCTGAGTTGTTGTCATAGACATACACCCTGGCGCCCGGCAGCGCGGTTCTGAAATCGCTGACGACCCGCGCAATTGCCGTCTCTTCATTGAAGCAGGGAATGAGGACGGCAATCCGCAGTCCTGAGTCATGTCCGAAGGAGGTATCCCGCGGTGGCGAGGGCTGGGATTGCTGGTCTGGCCTGCTCATGGCGCGGCGCTTTTGCGGGTGAGCGGACAAAGCATATAGGGCCCGCCAATATTGGTGTGAATATCGGCGCAGGTTGGCGCCGAGAAGGCAAGGCCGTAATCGGCAAGGGCCTGTCTGGCCCGCACGCTCTCGGCAGGATCGGCAATGAGAAAGAGTTGGCCCTTGAAGGCGGTGACGCGGGCTTTGGCTTCGGCACTGAGGCGTGAGCCGTCATTGGGACGAATGAGCCAGCCGTCGATACGGATGACCGGGATCTGTGGCGGTAATTCGGGAACGAGATAGCCCATCGGAGCCTCGCCGGTCATCACGATCATGGTGTGATTGGGGTGGGCGAAGGGAGGCATCGCGAGGCGCACATAAGGATCACTCAAGGGGGCGCGCGGCAGGATATCGGCGCGGGTGGTGGCGATGATCGCAAGCCCGAGGACAGCGATCGCACCATAGCGCCAGCTGCGCCTCAGTGGCCACAACCCGACCACTGCGACGATGACAATGGGGGCGAGCATTTCGAGGGTGAGAATATAGCGGTAGATGGCAAAGACGACGAGCCAGGCGAGATAGGAGACCACCACGAAGGCAAAGAGTGCGCGGGTAGGCTCCGGTTCGGTCAGGGCATCAGCGCTGAGAGCCCGGCGCCGCAGCCACAGGACGAGGGCAAGACCGGCAGTGCCCAGGAGCAGTACATAAGCCAGGCCTACCCTGATATCGGCACATGGCAGGTCGTCGGCGACGCGCCAGTTGATCGAAAACAGGATGGGATCAAGGAAGGCGTGCCACAGCCCGTGGGGCAGAAAGCGGGTGTCACGGAAGGAAAAATCGCGTGCAAGCGGTGAGCGGAAATATTCATTGAAATAGGGAAAGAGGGGATTTTTGGTCACCTCATACATGCGCACGAGCCAGTAGCCCTCGAAGAGCGCAGTCCCGCCGATGCCGCCGATCGCCCCGCCCGCAAGGCGCAATGTGCGCTGTTTACGATCACCTGGCAGCACCGCGATGGCAGCGGCAAAGCCAAGGGCAAAGGGTGCCTCGGGCAGTTTGAGGCCGACTGCGGCGCCAACGCAAAGCCCGCCGCAGAGGGCGATGAACGCGCCGCGCCAGGGGCTGGCAGCGATCAGCGTTCGGTGCTGGGCGATGACGATGGCAAGGCCGGTCAGCACGAACACACTCATGATGTTGTCGTAATAGGTGGTGCCGAACAGGCTGACGGTCATGCCCCCTGTCATGCAGAAGGCGGCGAGCAGGGCCGCTGGAACGCGATTGTCCTTGAGGCGCAAAAGCGAGCGGGCGATGATGTAGAGCGGAACGATATTGGCGCCCTGCACGGCCCCCATGATGCCGACCGCAGCATAGGCCGGCAGATGCGTGGCGAGCCAGTAGAACGGCACGTCGATCATGGGGTTGTAGTAGGTCGCCTGATGGGCGACGGCGATGTCAAAGCCCATGCGGCCGTGGAGGAAGGCGTAAGGGATGTACCAGTGA
>JAKAVI010000377.1 GCA_021817355.1 Pseudomonadota bacterium
GGGGCATGGACAGCGCCAGATTGACATTGACGGTGTTGTAGGCCGGCAACCGGTAAAGCACGTTGGTGGCGCTGCGGGCATAGCCGGAGGTGCGGTCCCCGACATAGACATCCGCGACATTGAGGTCGCCGGCATAGTCCTCGTTCAGATCAAAACTATAGGTAGCTCCGAGGGCAAAGTTGTAGCGCGGCGACAGCGGCAGGCGGGCTCCCTTGTAGTTGACGCCAAGAACCGATGCGGTTGTGGTCAGATGGGCGTCGGTGTAGGCGGCAGAGCCGGACAGCATGAGTGCCGGCAAGGGCCGGTAACTGAGCGCGGCCTCGACCCCTTTCACGCGCGCATTGCCGGCATTGACGAGCTGGTTGATGCCATTGACATTCTCGGTTGTCTGAATGCCCTGCCACTCGATGTCATAGATGTCGACGTCCGCGGTGAGCCGGTTGTTCAGGAGCGTCGACTTCTCGCCCACCTCGTAGTTCCACAAATTGTCAGGATTGAATGTCGCCGGGAACGGTGGCGGAAAGAAGTTGGGGCCCCCGGGACGGTAACCGCTCGCTGCCTTGGCATAGAACATGACGTCGTGATTTAGCCGGTAGCGCGGGTTGATCAGATAGGTGACCACGCTCTGGTTGGACGGCGCGCCATAGGGATAGACATGTCCGTACGGCGGTCCGTAGAGCAGCCACCAGATATTGGAGCGGTAGTACTGATGCTGGTCACTGTAGCGCAAGCCCAGGGTCAGGTCGAAATGGTGACTGAAATAGTAGGTCCCGTCGGCGTAGACCGCCAGCTCGCGGTAGAGGCTGGGCAGATAGCCGTAAAACGCATAGGCATTATAGGGCGCAGGAAGATTGCCATCGCTTGCGGACGCATTCAGCAGGTCGACCAGTTCGTTGGTGTGTTCGAGGTCGTAGAAGCCACCAATGGCCCATTCGAAAGGTCTCTGACCAGGTGACGACAGACGCAGTTCCTGAGTAAATTTCTTGGTAGAGGTGTTGACGTAGAGATTGTAGGGCAGCGTCGCTAACGAGGCCGGCACGGCGTTGAAGAAGAAGTTTTCGATGAAGAAGAGCGGGTCGTAGAACGACGATACGTCGTTGTCGTAGGTGCCACGGTTGATCTGATAGCCGGTGATCGAGGTGAGCTTGGCAAAATGCATGTTCCAGTGCACCACGCCCGAATAGACCGTAAGCGAGTTTTCCGATGGCTGGGGAACGGCAAAGGACTGATCATAGGTCCCGGCCACCGGCTTCTTGGTGGTGATATTGTACATGCCAAGATTGAGGCCGTTGGCGTTGATGTCCTGCATGAACATGCTGAGGCGCGCGCTGAGATCGGGGGTCAGCTGCATGAGCAGCGAGATACGCCCGCCCAGCGTGCGTGCGGCGCCAAGGTTCGAGCGGTTGTGGCTGGGGTCCTTGCTGTAACCGCTGTCAAATTCCTGCATGAGGTCGACGCGCAGTGCCGCCTTGTCGCCGAACAGGGGCAAATTGGCCGCCACCCTGAGCCCGTCATTCAGACCACCATGGGCGGTGCTCGAGCCCTCGATCTCGGCCTTGGCCGCATAAACACCCAGCTGCGGCTTGACGGTAATGTACTTGATCGCCCCGCCCAGCGCATTGGCGCCGTAAAGCGTGCCTTGAGGGCCATCCAGGATTTCCACACGCTCCATGTCGAACAGATTGACGTTAAATGCCTGCGAGCCAAGGCCGAACTGGGTACTGGCGCCCAGCGGAATATTGTCCAGGTATATGCCAACCGCACTTCCAAGTTCCGCCGTGCTTGAGGCAACACCGCGAATGGCCACCAGATTGTTGGTCGGACTGTTGGCCTGGAAGCTGAGGCTGGGTACCGTGGTGGCAAAGTCAGCAAGCGTGTGGGCGTGCATCTGCGAAAGGTCGGCAGAGGTGAGCGCGGTAATGCCGCCGCCCACCCGTTGCAGCGACTGCGAACGCCGCAATGCGGTCACCACCACGGTCTCGATGGAATTGTCCTGTGCCGCCCGCTGGCTGCTGCTGCTGGGCTGGGCCACGGCCGTAACCGGCCAGATGAGGGCCGCGGCGGCCAACCCGCCAAGAAGCGCCGATTTTCTTGAGCCAATCATGCTTTCCCCCTAAACGCTTGTAATCTGATTTCCCCGCAGGGCGTCCCTCTCCTCTCATGACCGCTTTGGCTGGCACAACGAGGCCTGACGAAGCGGCACCGAAGCACTGCCCTGACAGCTGGCAACTTAGTCATCGTCAGCCATGCGGGGGGAGGGCAAAACCTCGAAATCACGAGCGGACAATTTCGCTCATTGACAGGATCGCAGCCATTCCCGATTAGTGAGGCGCCTTAAGTGGGGAGGCGCAGTGATCCGCGACATCGACAGCCGCTATCTGGTTGAGCTGGTCGGTGACAGGCGTGCCGCAGCATTGCTTGCCACGAGCGAGCCTGGCTGTGACAGCATGCCGCCCCGGCTACACCCGGCGACGTTCTGGCGGCTGTGCACCGAAAATATCCAGCACCGCGATGATGAAACCCATGGCGTTGCCGCAGAGCCTGTACCGCGGGGGAGCATATCCGTCCTGTTTTCCGCGGCGAAGGAAGCCGACACGCTGGCCGGGGCCATTGACCGCTTTGCTGCAACCGCGCGGCTGATCCGCAAGGAGTGCCGCTTTACGGTTGGGCGCAGCCGCAATGCCTTACGCTTTACCGCGGTCCCCGCCGAGCCAGGTGGCGTGCGTGCCGAAATCTATGTCGAATGCTTCGTGATCGTGATCCACTGCGCGTTGCGCTGGATGACCGGACGCCGGCTCGACCCGCTCATGGTACGGGGCTCGGCGCAGCTCGCCCACATGGGCGACGGGCTGCTGGCGGCGCTGCACGTTCCGGTCCGTCGCTACGGCGAGGGGATTACCATCCATTACGACCTCAAGGATGCCCTGGCACCGATCCTGCCACAGAAATATACGGCCTGGGGCGATCCTGAATTCGAGAGCTTCCGTGCCATGCTGGAAGAGGACCCCGAAGAGGACGGGGCCAAGTCCAATCCGGCGAGCGCTGCGGTTGCAAATCTCCTGAACCTTGGGCTCAACTCTGAGCGCGTTGTTGCCGAGCGCCTGCACTGGAGTGTGGCGACGCTGCGGCGGCGCCTGTCCATTGAGGGCACGAGCTTCCGCCAGATGCTGTTGCAGGTCAGACGGACGCAATTGCAGAATATGCTGGCGACGGACATTCCCATTGCCGATATTTCCGAGAAACTCAAATTCTCCGACGACCGCAGCCTGCGCCGCTTCTGCCATGACAACTTCGGTGTTTCGCCCCGCCAGTACCGCCGCACTCTGAGAGGCGAGGAGAGCTGAGCTGCAGCGGCAGCGGCAGACCGCAAGCCATGTGAGGGGTTGGGCTCGCCTCAGCCACCCTCGCAGTGCAACGCTGTGCCTGCCCGCCCCGCGTATGGCCATGATCTCCTCCTTGCTGGCGCCAGGTGCAAAGAGTGAAACCCACCGATGCCGCGATCCTCTGCACGGCAGTCGGAGAAAATGATGATGCACAAATTCACGTTAAGTCGCGCTTTGCGCGCAACCTGTCTGGCGTGGTCACGAGACTGCAATTCCTGATGTGACCGATATGATGGCGCAGGTGGTCGTGCTATGAGCTGATGGATCAGGCACCGACAAAAAGAGGAAACAGACCGCCATGAACCGCTTTTCCGGAAAAGTCGTAGTGATCACTGGCGGTGCCTCGGGCATCGGCGCAGCCAGCGCCCGCCGCTTTCACCGCGAAGGGGCACGTGTTGTCATTTCGGACGTCAATGAGAGCGGGGGACTGGCGCTCTGCGCCGAGCTGGGCGAGGACCGGGCCCATTTTTACCGCTGCGATGTCAGCGTCTTTGCCGAGGTCGAGGGTCTCATGAATGAGGCAGCAGGCCATTTTGGCGGCCTCGACGTCGTTTTCAACAATGCCGGTATCGGCTCCTTCGGCCGTACCACCGAGCTTGCCATTGAAGATTGGCAACGCGTCATCGCCATCGATCTTCACGGCGTCTTTTATGGCACCAAGGCCGCCCTGCCTCACCTCAAAGCCCGCGGCGGCGGGGTCATCATCAATACCGCATCCATTTCCGGCATGGGGGGCGACTTTGGTTTTGCCGCCTATAACGCGGCCAAAGGCGGGGTGATCAATTACACCCGCGCCGCTGCGATCGACCACGCGCGCGAGAATATCCGCATCAATGCGATCTGTCCGGGGCCGGTGGCCACGCCGATCATCGCCGGAATTGAACAGATCCCCGGACTGAAGGACAGGTGGGCCGATGCCGTGCCCATGGGCCGTTTTGCCCAACCAGAGGAAATCGCCGCCGTTGCCGCCTTCCTCGCCTCCGATGATGCCTCCTACATGACCGGTGCCATCCTTGCCGTTGATGGGGGACTGACCTCCCATACAGGCCAGCCCAATCTGACCAGGATCATGGCAGGCGGAGGCTGAGGGGCCCGGCTGACCGGACATTGCGCGTAACAGCCGTTTCAGGTCAGCGAGGCGTAGATCAAAGTCTTCAGCTGCCGGCGGATCGGATAGATCCAGGAGGGGCTGAGCTGCGTCATGAAGATCACATGGAGCCTTTCGACCGGATCGATAAAGAACGAGGTCGAAAACATGCCACCCCAATAATATTCGCCCGATGAACCCAAAATCATCGCCTTGGCAGGGCTTTCGGTGACCGCAAAGCCAAGTCCGAAGCCGATGCCGCTGTTCTGCGTCTCGCTAAACAGCGATCGTGACAGGCTCGACAGATCGGATCTGCCCGGCAGGTGGTTGGTCCGCATCAGCTCGAGCGTCTTGCGACCCAGCAGCCGCACTCCGTCGAGTTCGCCATTGTTCTCGCACATCAGGCAGAAGCGATGATAATCCAATGCCGTCGAGAGAAGTCCGCCTCCGCCCGAAAGCAGCCTGGGCGTGCGGGCCCACGCGCTTTGCTCCGCACGGTCATAGATCTGCCGGCCCTTGTCAGGTCCTGCCCACGCGTAGCAGTCGGTCAGGCGATCCAGTTTGCCAGCTGGTACCACGAAGGAGGTGTCGTTCATGCGAAGTGGAGAGAAGATCCGCTCGCGCAAATAGCGATCCAGTGGCAGGCCTGAAACGCGCTGGATCACCGCTCCCAGCACATCCGTCGAGACCGAATAATTCCACGCCTCGCCGGGAGAGAATTCGAGCGGCAATTGGCCAAGGGCGCGGACAAATCCATCGAGATCATTGGCGCCATGCCAGTCCTCGAGCTTGCTCGCCCGATAGGCCGCATCCACGTTGCTGCGGTTCTGGAAACCATAGGTCAGCCCCGAGGTATGCCGCATCAGGTCAAGCATGCGCATTGGTTCGGCCGGTGGTCTTGTCATGAACGCGGCATCGCCACCGCCGCCAGCATAGACGCCGATATTCCTGAATTCCGGGAGCACCTCGTGA
>JAKAVI010000445.1 GCA_021817355.1 Pseudomonadota bacterium
GCGCCCCGGTGGGCAAAGCGGCTGAACAAACAGGGCCACACGCTTGGCGAATAACGGACGCCAAACCTTGAGACCTTCGGACCTGATATCGGGGTGCATTGCCCCTAAGGTATCGGAAGAGCTTGATTAGATATGGAGCAAGTCACCGGGCTTGTCTGACCGACGCGCTGCGTCTTCGCCGGTTCCACCGCGGCCGATATGCCGGCAAGCATTTTCTCGGCTGTGCGCCTAGTCGCCGTCGCTGCGGTACAGAAATTCTTCGCAAGCTCTGGGCCACGATAGGTGGCCATAAATAACATGAAGGATATCTGACAGTTATGGCGACAGATCAGCCCGTTGTCAGCAGGCTTCGATATCCTACTTCCTTTAGGAGGGCATGGTCCTGTTGGTTGAAGCCGCTGGTCACTTCGGCGAAATGGCCCCGGCAAATGCGCCATTTACGCGCGGAGGAGCATATTGTCATGCTCACTGCCCAGCCCGTGTGCAAGCGCAACAGTTTGCTTGCACGAGAGGCTGCGTCATTGCCCGAATTCTATCGGCGTGGCTAACGGCTATTGCGGCAAGACATCCAATGATCAGCTCGATACGGCACAGCATGGAGTGGTCACGTGAAACTCTCTGAATTCAAGCTGAACGATGCGAACTTCAAGACGTTCGGGCGCGGATTACAGCGCCCCGAATGCGTATGGATCGATGACGATGGTATCTGGGTGTCCGACATGCGTGGTGGTGTTGCCCAGGTCACGACTGGCGTTCAGCCGGAATTGCTCGGTTCTGGGGTCGCAGTTCCCAATGGATTCAGTCGTCGGCCGGATGGGAGCTTTGTTGTTGCCGGAATTGGCGATGGCCGCGTTTATCTCATTGCGCCGAACGGGAAAACCCGAGTGTTGTTAGACAACTTCGATGGTAAGCCGCTTGGTACCGTTAACTATGCGTGTGCCGACGGGATGGACCGGACGTGGCTTTCGATGATGACTCGCAAGCCACACTGGGGCGATGCGCTTACCTCGTCGGATACCGATGGATATATCGTTCGAATCGATGGCGAAGGCGCTCGCGGCGAAATTGTCGCCGATGGGTTGGACTCGACCAACGAAGTGAAAATCTCTCCTGACGGTCGCCATCTCTATGCGGCCGAGACCTTGGGTTGCAGGGTCGTACGTTTCCCGATCAGGTCCGACGGTTCACTTGGCAGAAGGGAGACGTTCGGACCTGAAAGCCTGGGCCGGGGAGCATTTCCAGATGGCATCAGCTTTGATCGCAGGGGTAATCTCTGGGTCACGCTCGTCAGCCAAAACGGATTGATGGTTATCGATCGGCGCGGTGACCCACATATTGTGTACCGCGACATGAATGAACCCGCCGTCGAGGATATGGCTGCCTGTGTGGAACAACGCAGCTGTACGATCGATCATCTTCTCGCTTGCGCATCAAAAACCGGTCCGCTACCGCTGCCGACGAGCATAGCATTTGGCGGACCAGACGGTCGCACAGCGTATGTCGGCTCTTTGACGCTATCCCATTTGCCGACGTTTCGCCTACCAGAGGAACTCGAATAGACGAACAACGCGGTTCCGGCCTCCTTGCAAAACCCTGACCCGTCACTTCCCTTGTGATGATCTACTGGGCCTTCAACCGCTTCTTCCGCTTCACATTTCGTCGCCCACACTGACTGTTATCGATTACAAACACCAGCCTCTTCTGCGAGGCGAAGGAGCCTAAGCCAGCGATCCGAGCCTGGCCCGATGCGCGGTCCGAGACTCTTTCCGTTCGATACTGCAATAATAAGCCAAAAGATCATGTTCTGCAGGCTATGTCCCTGGGCAGACACTTCGAGGTGACGAAGCGCATCTTGGCGAGGGCTATCGAGAAAGCTCAGTTCCCGGGGGAGATCCCGCACACGCTTCGGACAGAGCCAGCCGTCGCGGAAAGCATCGACGAAAGCCCCTGTCCCTGCGGCTTCCGCCGGCCCCGGTGGAACACTCAGCGCTCAGGCCGACGGACTGCGAATAGAAGGAAACGAAGCGGGACGAAAGCTGGCCATCCTTCGCGGAGCAAGCTGGCGTCGCGGAGAAGGCCGACCAAAGCATTCGTCGGGCCATGCGGCGCGAAATCACCGTCCCGGCCTCAACCGGGAATTCGCTGACCTACGCCGGGCCCATTTGCTGGATCTCGTCAAAAATCCAGCGCCGCGTTGTCGACAACTTCCTTCATCACGAAGAATGTCCGCGTCTGGCGCACCCCCGGCAGCGCGATCAGGCGCTCGCCGTGCAGACGATTGAAGTCCTCCATGTCGCCGACGCGGATCTTCAGGAAATAATCGAAATCGCCGGCGACCAGATGGCAATCAAGCACGAATTTGAGCTGCGCGACTGCCTCCTCGAATGCGGCGAAGCTTTCCGGTGTCGATCGGTCCAACACGACTCCGACCATGACCAGCGCACCCTTTCCAACCTTGCGCGGCGCAATCATCGCCCTCACCTGGCTTACATATCCCTCCTCGAACAAGCTTTGGACCCTGCGATGGCAGGTCGCCGCGCTGATCGACGCGGTCTGCGCCAGCTCCGCATTGCTGAGACGCCCATTGTTCTGCAGCAATCTCAATAGCTTGAGGTCAGTCCGGTCCAGTCGCGACGTCATGAAATATTCTTCCGATGGTTGGCTGAATATCGGCATATTCACTCATATATGGAGCTAAATGAAGTGCAATATCGGTAAAAATCCCTGCATTTCGGGAGCACCTTTCGTCCGGTGCGTGATAGCGATTCCCCTCAACCACCTTCGTAAGGGAATTCTCGAATGCTGGAGAAATTCGAGCGCTATCCGCTCACCTTCGGACCTACCCACATCGAAAAGCTGGAGCGGCTCAGCGCACATCTCGGCGGCAAGGTCGATCTCTACGCAAAACGCGAGGACTGCAATTCAGGCCTGGCCTATGGCGGCAACAAGCTTAGAAAGCTCGAGTACATCATCCCAGATGCGATCGCCGCCAACGCCGATACGCTGGTCTCGATCGGAGGCGTCCAATCGAACCACACGCGCATGGTGGCGGCAGTGGCCGCCAAGATCGGTATGAAGTGCCGCCTCGTGCAGGAGAGTTGGGTGCCGCACGAGGATGCAGTCTATGACCGGGTCGGCAACATCATGCTCAGCCGCATCATGGGCGCCGATGTGCGCCTGATCGACGAAGGTTTCGACATCGGCATCAGGAGGAGCTGGCAGGATGCGATCGATGACGTGAAGGCGAAGGGCGGCAGGCCATACGCGATCCCTGCCGGCGCCTCGGTCCACAAATTCGGGGGCCTCGGTTATGTCGGGTTCGCTGAAGAGGTCAGAGCGCAGGAAAGAGAGTTGGGCTTCACCTTCGACTATATAGTGGTCTGCACCGTGACAGGTTCAACGCATGCCGGCATGCTCGTCGGCTTCGCGAAGGACGGCCGCGAGCGGAAGGTGATCGGTATAGATGGGTCGTCCACACCCTCTCAGACCAAAGCACAGGTACTCGACATCGCCCGCAAAACCGCGAAGCTGGTCGAGCTGGGCAAGGATATCGTCGCCGACGATGTCGTCCTCATCGAAGACTATGCCTATCCAGCCTATGGCATCCCATCGGAAGAAACCAAGTCCGCCATCCGCCTCGCCGCTCAGCTCGAGGGTATGATCACCGATCCCGTCTACGAGGGAAAATCGATGCAGGGCATGATCGATCTTGTCGAGAAGGGCTACTTTGCCGAGGGCTCGAAGGTACTCTACGCACATCTCGGTGGTGCGCCAGCGCTGAACGGATACGCCTACGCATTCAGAAACGGCTAGCTATAGGAAGCCCACCTCTCCCGCGCGCCTTTCATTGAAAATTATCGCGCGCGCGAGGCACAAGGTGGAGGCCTCCGCCTCTCTCCGTGGTCACTGCGACAAAGACTTCTCCATCAATGTCGAAAATGCTTCTGGGTATCGCCCTCGCCGCGATCGGCATCATCGAGGTCCTCCAGCCCGACTCCCTGCACCGCCCGCTTAACGCTGATGCGCGGATAAGGCCGCCCCGCCTTGGGATAGGCTTTCGCGTAGGCCATGGCCGCCTCGACATGCTCGCGTGACAGGGACGGATAATCTTCCAGCACCTGTTCAATCGATGCCCCACCTTCGAGCAGTGCGGCAAGCCGGTAGACCTCGACCTGCGTGCCTTTCACCACAGACTCGCCATCGGCCCGAACCTCCACCTTCTCAGCCAGCGCTGCGAGATCCAAGGTGCGCTGCTCGACTTCCTGAACCAGGTCGCGAACCGAAACGCGGAACCGGCCGAAGCGAACTTCATCGCGTTGTTCGATGGGCGTCTGCTGGAGCGCCTCATAGAATTCGCCGCGCGCCTTGGGCGTGAGTTCGTCGCGCAGGGCTCGCACGGCGTAGAGATAGAAGAGGTCGCGCCACTCGATCGCGCGCACAGGTGCGCCGGCGCGTTGCACCAAAACCGGGCGCACGGGTCCAAGATCCAGAGATTTCTTCACGACCCTCACCGGCTCGCGTAAAACGAACGCGGCCTCGGCGGCGGTGAACTGTGCTCGATGAGCCAACCTACGTCACCTTCTAATACGACCCTAATTTAGGGCTGCATTATTTCAGCATCGAGGGCACGCTGTCGCTGGCTGCCCATGGAAGCGCAGGCTTTCAGGCGCCGGCTCTTCCTGCGAGCGCGTTCCAGCGAGAGAGTGAGTGTCGCGACGAGGTTTTGATCGCGGGCTGATGGTTCGAAAAGAGGCTCCGGGCGCCCGCCACGGCCCGCAATTTCGCCTCTGCGTGCTTCCCGCGTGCTTCCCCATGCTTCCCCGGATAACTGAAAAAAGGCGGGGAAGCAGAAAAAAGCCCCGAAAAAGTCAACCAAGCTTTTGATTCTCAACGGGAATTTTGGAGCGGGCGACGCGAATCGAACGCGCGACCCTAACCTTGGCAAGGTTAGTACAAGTCTTTTCTTGCACATTCCGGGAAATTCCTCCACATTCCGAACGGGCATTATATCCTTATTTATAAGGCATATATCATTCGTCCTATTGTTCCTGGAAATTCCTGCGTATTGCCCCCTACTGCTTACCCGGTGCTTACCCGATCCGAAGGCAACCATGAAGCTGACCAAGCGCGAAATCGACAGTCTGAAAGGTGGGAACACTGAGCAGGTGGTTTTCGATGAGGAGCTGCCCGGCTTCGGAGTCCGCGTGAAGCCTTCGGGTGCCAAGTCTTGGTTGATCCAGTACCGCAACCAACATGGCCGCAGCCGACGGCTGACGCTTGGCTCCACGACCAAGCTCACGCCCGCACAGGCCCGAGAAAGGGCCAAGAAACTGTTCGCAGCTGTCCTTGATGGAGCGGATCCAGCAGATGCCCGTAGAGCCGCCAGAATGGCTCAAACCGTGGCTGAGCTTTGTGACGAGTATTTAGAAGCCAGTAAGGGC
>JAKAVI010000378.1 GCA_021817355.1 Pseudomonadota bacterium
GACCTCAATCGCGCTCAGGCGGTTTTGCTGCCGGGCCACGGCCCTCTCCATCTGAGGTACGTTTTGATGTACATTTGCGCGTGCGGTTCGCCGCTACCCAGGGACACTGGGTAAAACAGCTATCACCCAAAACACCCCATTTCACGGGCTTTTTTGGAACGATCGCGAACGCCGACGTACATGGATGGAGAGTATATTGGCGGAGAGGGAGGGATTCGAACCCTCGATACCCTTGCGAGTATGCCGCATTTCGAGTGCGGTGCTTTCAACCACTCAGCCACCTCTCCTTGCCATGGCACCCGCCCGCTTCGATCGATAAAGATTTCTGTCGCTCAGTCCCGGCGGAGCCCGAACCAATCATGGACCATTTGCCAACGATCGATTCAAGCCCGGGTTTCTACCCGTCCCCGCAATTTAGGACAAGAGCAATTAACGAAAGGGTCGAGTAGGCGACGCGACCGGAGTTAGACGGGATGAAAATGCTCCTAAGCGAAACGAGCCTCAACAAACTGTTGGTTTTGCCCGCCTAAAAAGAATGTAGTGCGCAGGATTGACCTTGAGGTTTGGAGTGACAGAATCCCGCCACTTCAGACATCTGTGTGGGCGGCGGCGCTTCGGGCGCGCGCTCGCACATGGGGCTAGGGACCACCCGCGAGCCAGCTGATGCCCAGCTGGCCGGCTAGCGGCATCCGCAGTTTCTCGCCAATAGCTGCCATCTGCTCGGCAAACCCGAAAGGTGGATTGATAACGAGGAGACCCGCGGCGCGCATGCCTTCACCCAACTCATCGCGGCTGATTTCCACCCGCAGGAGGGAGTTCGCGCCAGCAGCCAGCAACTCACCGCAAAAGCTCGCTGCCCGAGCGACCGATTTTATGGGATACCAGACCATATAGACACCCGTGGCGAACCTTCGGAGTGCGTCTGTCACCACGCTGGCAATTACGCGAAACTCATCTACTGCTTCGAACGGTGGGTCGACAAGAATCACCCCTCGGCGCTCATGCGGGGGCAGTAACCTTGGCAAACGACCATAGCCATCGGCCGCCAGTACCTTGGCCCGAGAGTAAGGCGAGAGCTCCTTGAACAAGGCCTGAGCTTCTTCCGGATGCTTCTCGATCGCCACGAGACGATCCTGGGGTCGCAGGAGATGCGCGGCAATAAGTGGAGAGCCAGGATATTTCGCGTCCCCGGTACTGCGGACAAGCTCAAGATAGGTGGCAAGGGCTCGTGGCAGAATACCCTTCAAATCACGTATCCGTTCAATTCCGGTCAGTGCCTCTGATGTCTTGATCGCCTCGGCGCCAAGCAGGTCATATAGCCCGCGACCCGCATGAGTATCGATCACAACGAAGCCCGTTTCTTTGCGCTTCAGATGTTCAAGCACTGCCACTAAAGCAATGTGCTTGGCCACATCGGCAAAGTTTCCAGCGTGATAGGCGTGACGATAATTCATGGCGATAATTATAGCGCGTGGGCGGAAAACCGGTAAGATATGACAAGTAGGGGAAAAGTGACCATGGCCGATTTGCTCGCATTATCCAGCCGCTACATTGATCAGGGCATTTATGAAGGCCCGGCCTCAGTCAATCGTATCAACGGCCAGCTCTCTGAGGTCGGGGATGGTATCGCCATGGTCGAGGCCTTTAGTCATGTCGTTGCATTGAAGAGCGAACAGGGACTGGTGCTGTTCGATACCAGCCTCGAGGCTTTTGGCGGCCAGATCCTGGCCGCCTTGCGCGGCTGGAGCCAGGATCGGGTATCCACAATCGCCTACACCCATGGCCATGTGGATCACATCGGCGGTGCCGGCGCAATCCTGGCCGAAGCATCTGAAAAAGGGCAACCCCGCCCGCAAGTCATCGGGCATGAAAATGTTGCCCGCCGTTTCGCCCGTTATCATCTCACCGACGGCTACAATGCGACCATCAATGCGCGACAATTTGGAGGTGCACCCGGCAAGACCAACGGCTTCATTTCGTCCGGCATGACAACTCGGTTCGGCCCCAAGGAATGGGTCGCCCCTGATCATGAATTCTCCGAACGGATGGGGCTCGCATCGGGCTCGCTACGTTTCGAGCTGTTTCATGCACGCGGTGAAACCGATGACCATTTGTGGGCCTGGTTACCAGCCAAAAAAGCCGTGATCGTTGGCGATTTTCTCATTTGGGTATTTCCCAATGCCGGAAACCCGCAAAAGGTCCAGCGCTATCCCTTAGACTGGGCGGTGGCACTGCGCGCGATGGCGGCGCTCGAACCAGAGTTGCTTCTACCAGCCCACGGCCTACCGATCGCCGGCAGCAAGCGGATCGCCCAGGTACTCGATGACTGCGCCACCGCTCTCGAAGTGGTCAGCCACCAAACTCTTTCGATGATGAATACCGGCATGCGCCTGAACGACATCGTACATTCGGTGCAGCTGCCCTTGGCATTGATGGAAAAACCTTACCTGCGCCCGGTCTATGACGAGCCAGAGTTTGTAATCCGCAATCTCTGGCGCCTCTATGGTGGCTGGTACGACGGAAATCCGGCAAATCTCAAACCCGCAGCCGATCGGACCTTGGCGCAGGAAATCGCACAGCTATCCGGTGGCGTAGGTCAACTGATCGCGCGAGCCAAAGCATTGAGTGATGCCGGCGAGTTCCGGATCGCCTGCCATCTCGCTGAGATAGCCGCGCTGGCTGCCCCAGAGGATCGCGCGGTCCATGGTGGGCGCGCTGAAGTCTACGAGGCTCGCATGAAGAGTGAATTATCGTTGATGGCCCGGGGTATATTTGGTGACGCGGCACGGCAATCGCGCGAAGTTGCTGGAAAAAACTCCTAATCCCAAAGGTGCCCTAACCCCTAGCGCTGGGTTGCGATCGATCTTCCGAGCCAATCGGAGCACGAGGTTATGTGGGCAACGGTGACCTGTTCACTGCACCCGGAGGAATAAGAGGTACTCTGCACCCGTGAGTGCTAAACTCCAGAAAGGGCGCAGCGCCCGCGCAAACCTGGTCCGCAGCACCGCACGCCAGCGGAAACGGCGCATTTGACTTTACTAGTTCTGAGCCGCGCTAATGAGGATTGGTTGCCGGTCGTGAGGCTGAGCTTTCAAGCAGACACGGTTCATCCCATTTACCTTCCGGGCGTAGCAGCACATAAGGGTTTGAGTGCATGCTGAGCGCGTCAGGATGAGGTTCAAGTTCCCCCCACATGAGCACGTATTCATGATCGGAGAAGACCAGCTTGTGGTTGGTTTCCAGGAGCTTGAAGCCGAACCGCGTCCAATAATTGATTAGCCGCTTTTGCACGTGGCCGTAAACCCTGCGGTACCCCTTGCGCCGCAGGAATTCCAGTGTCTCTCGAACCAATTCCTTGGCTACCGTCGTATTGCGGTAGCGCGGCAACACTGAAACCCGTTCGATCTTGGCGAATTCCGCAAAATAGCGCAGGCGAAGCGTCGCTGCCGGCTCCCCTCCAACCAGACCCAACATGTGGGTCGCGGTACGATCGTTTCCATCAAATTCTTCTTCGTAGGGGCACTGCTGCTCGATGAGATAAACGGCAGAGCGGATGGCCAAGGCGCGCTCCACATCCTCACTCGTGCGTGCAACCTTGACGTCACATGACGGCCGTTGCGGACGAACTTTGGGCTCCCGCATCTTGAAGGCATCCGCGGCGCCGCCAAAAATAAAAAGCCCCCCAAGCCCATCATTCTCGGGATTGACCGCACAAAAGCCCTGGCGTCGCATGAGATTGAGGCCGGCCTGTGTACCGGCGCGCGCATAAAGTGGCGCGCCCCTGCAAATCTTTCCCAGCGAAATTGTAACCATGGGCGTCGCGCGCGAAGACAGCCCCGGCGCCACCACGAGCCAGATGTATATGGCCTCGGGGCGCTCATCTGTGCTCGCCAGAAAAGCAAGGTCGGGATCAAGCGGGTCCAGGCGCCCGTCAATCAGCGCCTGCGCTCCAATAGTATTCAGCAGCAGAAACCCATAATATGCCAACAGTGGACTTGCTGATTCGGCCGGGTATACGCCCCAGAACGAATAGGCATTGTGGTTGAGGACGCGGATGACCACGTCGTCGGCTGCAATGGTCTTCAGTTCCGGATGGGCCCGGGTCAGTGCAAATGCCTCGTCCAGTTCGCCAATGGCCATCGGCCGGACCTGGATTGGGGTTTGCTGAGGACTGCTGTCGGTACGGGGCGGGTCGATAGGAGGAGTCACGGACGCGGTACAACCAGAGGCCTCAGAAGAGATCGCGAAGAGTTCGTCTTTCATACCCAGCCCCCAAGAATTGCACATCTTGATCTACGATGTGTTTCTTCCACAGGGCAGGCTAAACCGATCGGAGGGGCGGTAAGAGCGCATGATTGCGCATGGGGCCATGCTGAAATTGGAGATGCCCGGAGGCTGGCCGGACTGGGACTGGGACGATTTTCGCGTCTTTGTCGCGGTTGCCCGCCATGGCAGCTATACCCGCGCGGCCCGGGAATTGGGCTGGACCCAATCTGCGGTTAGCCGCCGTATCGCACGGCTGGAGCAGAGCCTGTCCCTACGCCTGTTCGACCGCTCGTTTCGAGGCACTCAGCTCACCTCAGAAGGCGAGAGGCTATTTTCCTATGCCAATGGCGCTGAACTCATGCTTTCGCGCGGAGTTCGCAGCGTTCGCGATGCCGCCCAGCGTCTGGACAGCGACTGCAACATTCTGCTCGGAGACGGCATCGCCAGCTATTGGATGCCTATGTTTCTCCCCGCATTTCTTGCCCGCAACCCCGCAATAGCTCTCAATCTTTATACCGCACACAATGCCCATGCGACGGGCGCCCAGGTGTTTGATCTTGAAATCCAGTACAGCCACCCATTGACCGAAGATGTGGTGGCTCTGCCTCTAGGTACGCTGCATTTTATGCTGTTTGCCTCCCAAGACTACCTGATGCGCTATGGCGTCCCCTCCTCCTTGCGCGACCTGCGCCATCACCGCCTCACTGATACCGCCTACCGCCTGAGCGACCGTGGCTCGTTTGCGGCCTGGGCTGGTCTGGACCGTGAGGCGGTGGTTGCCACCAACTCCAGCGTCGTCATGGGTGAAACGGTCCGCGCCGGCGGTGCCATCGGCCTTTTGGCAACCTATGCCGCTCTGGTCGACCCACGCCTCGTCCCGTTATTACCAGAAGCCCATTTCCGTGTGCCGGTGATGCTGTGCTTTGAGCGCGAAACCGCCAAGAAGCCTGCCGTACGCGAAACCATCGACTTTCTGAAGAATGCCGTATTTGACCGCAGTGCCATGCCCTGGTTCGCAGACGATTTTCAGCGTCCAGCCAAGAACTGGCGCAAACTTCTTGACGAGCATTTGGCCAAGCTCGATGCAGACAGCATGCGTCCGCGTCTGGCCAGCATCTAGGACATCAACCAGCCTTTGC
>JAKAVI010000149.1 GCA_021817355.1 Pseudomonadota bacterium
CTGCGCGTCAGCCGCGAGGTCGAAATCGAAGGTCTCGACATCAACCTCCATGGCGAGATCGTTCACGGCTAGCGGCCGCTCCTCGTACAGCACTAAAGGCGCCCCACCCCTGGGGCGCCTTTTTTTTGACTGAGCTTACCGAGATTTCAGCTTGGAGTTAGCGCCATTTCATGCAAGCCCCTAATGAGCCGCTATATTCTCATGGCGTCGGTTCTGTCGATGGAGGTGCCCATGAGAATCGCAAAAGCCACTCTGCTGGCAACCATTGCGGCCACAGTCGTGGCAACATCGGCCGGCATGGCAGCGGTCGGTTCCACCAATACTGCCCCACCCATGCACACACTTACGGTCAAGGCTCCAGACGGAAGCATTGCGCGGATTTCCTATAGCGGCAGCGTCGCCCCGATCGTGCACTTCGTGCGGGGGCCTCAGCGGACTGCTACCGCAGCTCCGGCGTGGCCGTTCGCCAATGTCGCGCGCATATCAGCGGCCATGAACCGTGAAATGGACGTGCTGATGCAGCAGGCGGACCTGCTGTCCTCTCCCATGCTCGGCATGGGGCCGATTTATAATGCGGCGCTACTGCATCCCATGGGACCAAGCGGGTGGCCAATGATCGAGCGGGCCGCAGCCGGACCTGGCATGTGCATGCAATCGGTCGAGGTCTCCCGAATCGGTAACGCCGCGCCGCATATCGTCGAACACATGGTGGGCAACTGTGGCAAAAAAGAAGGCATGTCGGCCACGGCTTTTCTGCCCCGCAATGGCGAGGGCCATCTTGTTCCCCTCGGGCCGGCGGCAAGCCATCACGCGCCTCAGGTCCGCGAAGTTCACTATTTGCCGCAGTAAATCGGCAAAGCGGCCGCCTTGCAGTGCGGCAGGTTACCCCCACCTGCCGCACGCGGGGCGGCTAAAATGCGATGGGCATTGGACGGGCGAGTCCGGCACGCGGTAATGTGTACCGCGAACCAGCTCTATGTCCCGCATGAACATGCCCCTCTTCCCCGGTCGACTGTCTCTCCTGCCACCATCTCCGTTCGCCCGCCTTGCCGATCTGCTCAACCCCCTAGCGCCAGGTGGTGCCCCGATCAATCTGTCGGTGGGCGATCCCAGAGGGCAGGTTCCGAACTTTGTGGGCGAGGTCATCTCCCAGAACGCCCACCGCTTTGGCGAATACCCCCCGATCCAGGGCACGGACGAATGGCAGGAAGCTGCACTTGGCTGGCTGCGGCGGCGCTTCGATCTGCCAGCACAGGCCATTGGTGGACAGCATCTGCTGCCCCTCAACGGCACCCGTGAGGGCCTGTTTCTCGTGCCCTTCATCGTCACGCCCGAAAGCAAGAATGGCGCCCGTCCGGCAATTTTATTGCCCAACCCGTTTTATCAGGCTTACGCTGCCGCGATCCTGGCCGCAGGCGCGGAACCCGTATTTGTGACCGCAGATGCGCAGACCGGGTTTTTGCCCGCTTTCGATCAGCTGCCCGAATCAGTTCTGCGCCGTACCGTCGGCTGTTACATCTGCTCGCCGTCCAATCCGGAGGGAGCGATTGCGGACCGCGCTTACTGGCAGAACCTGTTCGCCCTGGCTGACCGCTACGACTTCACGATTTTTGCTGACGAGTGTTATGCGGACATCTATTGGGGCGCCCGGCCCCAGGGCGCGCTTGCGATTCGTCATCTCCTGAGCGGGAGCTTTGCGCGTCTGCTGACCTTCCACTCCTTGTCCAAGCGCTCTGCCTTGCCGGGACTGCGATCGGGTATCGTGGCTGGGGATGCAGCGCTGATTGCCGCCTTCATGGCCTGGCGCAACTATGCAGGTCCGCAGGTTCCCATACCCTTGCAGATGGCCAGCGCCGCTGCCTGGAGCGATGAGGAGCATGTCGCCGGAAATAGGGCGCGTTACGCTCAGCGATTCGCTGCCGCACGACGCCTTCTCGGCAATCGTGCGCGTATCCCCGATGCCGGGTTCTTTCTGTGGCTGAGGACGGGCGATGGCGAGGCCGCAGCCATCAAGCTGTGGCAGGAGGCTGGCATACGGGTCGTCCCCGGCGCCTATATGGGCCGGCCGGCGGTAGCCGCGGATCCCTCCTCCAATCCAGGCATTCCTTACATCCGCGTTGCTCTTGTTAGTGATTTGTCAACCATTGAGGCAGCTATTGGAAAACTGGGTGAACTACTTTTCACCCCGGGAGCGTGAGCATGCCAGCCCGTCGCAGTCTTGGCGTTTATCAACCGCGATCGCGCAAGAATGCCCTCGCGGACCAGCTGGCCGAAGCCAGGCTGGCGATGGCGCGCTTCCTGCGGTTACTTTCTCTGCGCCTGACCGGACTAATGCTGTTTGCCGGCACGAGCGCCGCGCTTCTGGCCCTCGTCACCTACAATTCGGCGGACGCCAGCCTCGACAATGCCACCGGAGCCTCGCCCACCAATCTGCTGGGCAGCCTTGGTGCGGTGGCCGCAGATCTGATGTTGCAGACATTCGGCGTCGCAGCGCTCGCCCTCCTGGCACCGCCAGCGGTGTGGGGTGTAAAGGCCCTGGCCGGAAAGCCTCCACCCGAAGCCACCTGGCGCGCCCTGTCCTGGCCCGTCGGCGCTACACTGATTGCCGCGGGCTTGGGTGTACTGCCGGCACCTCAAGCACTCCCCGCTGGGGCCGGCGGCCTGATCGGCATCGCCGCTTCCGGCCTCGCTGGTCATGTCGGTACCGTCTATCATTTGCCGTGGCTCGGCATCGCACTTCCATTACTGCTTTTGCTCACGGGCCTGCCCTTGAGCTTTATTGCCACGGGCCTGCGCTTCCTGCCGCTGCTGCGTGGCACTTCGGATCTGGCGGTCGGCGTATTCTGGCTGGTAACGCATCTGAGCCCTTCGCGACTACCCAAGCTGAAGCTTCCGGGTTTCGGCAAAGATACCGATCAGGAGCCATCAGCGCAGGACGAAGCCGGTGGGTGGTCGGTTGACGAGGAGGAGGAGGAGGAGGACTCCCAGGATCTCGGGCTTGATCTTCGCCCCGAGCCGATCGCCGCAGGCAGGCTTGCGGAACGCCGCGAAAATCGCATCAAGCGCGAGGCTGCTCGCCGCGAACGGCAGAAACCAACCCGACAGCCGGGGCTTGCACTGTTGGCCGGTGAATACCAGATGCCTCCTCTAGGTCTTCTCGCCGAGCCGGTACAACTTGCCGATCACCGAACTCTTTCCGACGAGGCCCTGGAAGAGAATGCACGCATGCTCGAAGCCGTGTTGGGGGATTTCGGAGTACGTGGGCGCATCGTGGCCGTGCGGCCTGGGCCTGTGGTCACTCTCTACGAATTTGAGCCCGCTGCCGGTGTGAAGTCCTCCCGCGTCATCAGCCTCTCCGACGATGTTGCCCGTTCAATGAGCGCGGTGGCAGCACGCATCGCCGGCATCCCCGGACGCAATGTAATCGGCATTGAGCTTCCCAATCAGGACCGTGAGACGGTGTTCTTGCGCGAGCTGAGATCGACCGGCGAATACGAAAAGGCCCGTGCACCTTTGGTCCTCGCGCTTGGCAAAACCATTGGCGGTGAACCGGTCATGGCTGACCTTGCCAAGATGCCTCATCTTCTGATTGCAGGGACGACGGGATCGGGCAAATCGGTCGCAATCAATACCATGATCCTCTCGCTGCTCTACCGCATGCCGCCGGAGCTGTGCCGACTGATCATGATCGATCCCAAAATGCTGGAACTATCCGTATACGAAGGCATTCCGCATCTTCTGTCACCCGTGGTCACCGATCCCAAAAAGGCCGTGGTCGCGCTCAAATGGGCGGTGCGCGAGATGGAAGAGCGCTATCGCAAGATGTCCAAACTAGGTGTGCGCGGCATTGAAGCCTTTAACGATCGCGTGCGTAAGGCGAAGGACAAGGGCGACGTCCTCAAGCGCACGGTGCAGACCGGCTTCGACCGGGAAACCGGAAAGCCGGTTTATGAGGACGAGATTCTCGAACTTGAACCGATGCCCTATATCGTGATCGTCGTCGATGAGATGGCAGATCTCATGATGGTCAGCGGCAAAGAGATTGAAGGTGCCGTACAGCGGCTCGCGCAGATGGCACGTGCCGCGGGCCTGCATTTGATTGCAGCCACCCAGCGGCCTTCGGTTGACGTCATTACTGGCACGATCAAGGCCAATTTCCCGACCCGGATCTCATTTCAGGTCACCAGCAAGATCGACAGCCGCACCATCCTCGGCGAGCAGGGTGCCGAGCAGCTGCTTGGCCAGGGCGACATGCTCTACATGATGGCGGGTGGACGTATCCGCCGTGTGCACGGCCCGTTCGTCTCTGATCATGAGGTTGAAGATGTCGTGCGCTTCCTCAAGTCCCAGGGCACGCCAAATTATCTTGACGCCGTCACAGAGGAGCCCGACGGCGACGTGGGCGACGATCCTTACGGTGTGTTCGGCGGGGGCAATGGTGAAGCCGGCGACGATCTTTACGATAAGGCGCTAGCCGTCGTCGCGCGAGATCGCAAGGTTTCGACCTCCTATATCCAGCGGCGCCTTACCATCGGCTACAACCGCGCGGCAAGGCTGATCGAACGGATGGAAGAGGAAGGCGTAATCTCAAAGCCCAACCATAAGGGCCAGCGCGAAGTGCTTCTTCCCGACCACGCTGATTAGGCCATTTTTGGGTCAGAAGATTCCTGCCGCGTTCCTTGCCGTTCAATTCGAAAGAAGGTCACCGCGGCGTTGGGGCGTGCTGTGCATCAGGTCTGCGAGAACGCCTAACTCGCCATAGGGTCAAGCAGCTGGCGCGCCTGCTTGAACGGATGGAGGAGGAAGACGCGATCTCACAGCCCTGCCGCAAAATAAGCTCTACGGACCGCCAAGAGCAACGCTCTCTTCCTGCCTCCTATCACGTTACCTGTACGCCGACCCGGACCTCACAATGAGGACAGGTAGGCAGAAATGTCGCGCATCTGCTGGTCGCTCATGTGCACGACGTTGGCATGCATGATCATGTTCTGCCGCTCGTTGTCGCGGAAGGCGAGTAGCTGTGTAGCCAGATACTCGCGATGCTGGCCTGCGAGGCGCGGTATCGTCGCGCTGCCAGCACCGGTTGGACCGTGACAGAGCTGGCAGGCAGGGACTTGTTCTGAGGCAATCCCCTTCTCGAAGATCTCCTTGCCGGCAGCAATTTCCTTGGCGTCCTGATTGGTGTCAGGCGGAGGAGGCGGCAGCGCGGAAAAGTAACTCGCGACTCGATTAATTACATCATCCGTCAGCCGATTGGCCATGCCCCACATATACGCCTGTGCATGTGGGTCATCGCGCTTGCGATCGCGAAAATTATGCAACTCCCGGACGAGATACTGCTTATTCTGTGCAGCGAGGTTGGGAAACAATGGTGAAGTGGAAATCCCACGGTCACCATGGCACTGGCTGCAAACCTGGGCGACGGTCTGTGGCTCAGGCGGAACCTTTGTCTTGGGCGCCGCCTTGGCCTGGACGCCCAGAATGGCTGCGCCCGCAAGCAGGGCAACTGCGATTCTTTTCATGGTCACATTCTCCACTCAGAACGCCAGCCAGAGATAGGCATAAAGCGTGTTGTTGTCCGAAGCGTTGGTCCCAAGACCATTGTAGTTATGGGTTGCACCGTCGAACTTGCCATAGATGGTATAGGCCAGACCGAGTTTGGTATTGAGCCAGGGCAGATAGTCGGCTTCCAGCACAATGCCGTCACTGTCAGGTTTTCCACTAAGCGAGCTGTAGACGAGCGGTTCGCGACTGCCGAAGGTATCAAACAGATCGATACTACCGCCGATCATCCGGTCATAGAAATATGAAAAACTCGCCCGAGCGGTGTTCAACGTGTCGCCGGAGGCTTTGAAGTTTGTGCTGTTGGCAAGGTTGTAGGCGTTGATGGTGCTGTTCAAGGTCCGGTTTTCGTGGATCCAGGTCCCCGCGATGGTGAAGATGTTATGCGTGGCGATGTACTGGTACTGGCTGTCGAGGGCGACATCGACGTAATTGTCCGTCGGACCTGCCGAGAGCGTCTGACAGGGCCCGGAGGAGGTCGTGTACACATCCACGGGATTGCCAGCGGCGTTGGTCAGCTGGGTGAGCACATTGCAGGCTCCAGCAATGCGCGTCTGTGCCGCCATGCCATAGGTTCCGACCTCGAAGGAGTTGGAACCCCAGTCCCATTCGCCGGCAAAGCGCCAGTAGGGGGCAGCGCCACTGATGAGCGTCTGGGCGGTGGTATCGTAAGGCTGACCGACACCCTGCGGGGCGGAGGTGTAAACGCCGAACTCGCCATACCAGGTATTGTTGAGCATGGCATAAGCGGTGACACCGGCGATATTGCCCGCCAAGGTCTGGTCGATCAGCGTCGCTGCCTCCGGCGTCGCAGCCGCCGAACCCGTCATGTAGGGGTTGTACCAGGCAGGAACAGTGTTCCACAGATCCTGTACCGTCGGGTTGTTGTTGAGGCTGATACCCCAATTGAACTTGTTGCCCTGCCACATCATGTTGTTGGCATAGCGGATGTCGGTGTTGTCCATCCCGATCGAGCCGCTGCTGGGATCATAGGTCAACTGAATGAAGCTGCCCACGTGGGGCGTGATCTCGCCAGCGTAAAACAGGCTGAGCTGTTGCGGAAATGACGCCGTGTCATTTTGGGCATGTCCCAGGCCATTGCTGTCCGGCTGCGATGCCGAGGTGTGCAGGTATGATGCAACAAACATCGCCGAAACCGGCGAAAAGAAGCTGAGTTCGAGACTGCGCTGGCGTCGCGTCGTGTCCTGAACCTGTTTGCGATTGTTGATGACGTACCCATTCAGCTTGAACCGACGGCCAAATGGCGTCAGCTCGGGAAACACGGTGTGGCAGGCCTCGCAGGCCAGCCCGGTCTGCCGCGCATAGCTAGGTACGGCGGCTGCCGGTCCGCCGGAGGCAGCCCAAAGGCTCAAGGCCCCAAAGCCTATGAGCAATGCCGCCTTGCCAGTCATGCGACGCGACATAGATGTCATGATACGATCCCCTCTCCTGTGACCAGAAGTTCCTTACACGGGTGTTAGAAACCCGGCGCAAGCTCTAGAGAGCAGGCCACGAATAAAGTTGCGCGAGATCAATAAACTGCCCCCCAGGGCGATAAAGTCGCACTCATTCGAGCAGGCGGAACAATCCGTCGCCTAGCCACATTACCTACGCAATTGCTATGTAAGGCAACGATGGAAGGTCGAAAAAGGTTCGACCCATCGCGCGAGGGATTATGATGAAGCGTTTTGGAATGATCACAGCCGTGGCGTTGGGCGCCAGCCTCTTTGTCGCAAGCCAGGCATTTGCTGACGGCAATGCAGCCCAAGGCAAGACGTTCTTCGCTGGCGTCTGTGCCATGTGCCACAATGACGTCAAGGGCGGGGGCGCCAAGATTGGCCCCGATCTTTATGGGGTGGTGGGACGCAAGGCAGGCAGCGTTGCCGGCTTTGCCTACTCGCCGGCCATGAAGAAGGCGGGCTTCGTGTGGACTGAGCAAAAGCTCGCCGCCTACATCGACAACCCGCAGAAGGTCGTACCGGGCAACCGCATGCCTTATGCAGGCACGAATAATATGGAGAAGGCGGAAAATGTGGCCGCCTATCTGGCGACACTGAAATAATCGCCGCCAAACTCCGGTCTACCGGTCTACGAGGGGCCTGCGTCACCACGACGCGGGCCCTTTGCCTTATGGGCCCAGGGCCTGGGCGCTGACGTCGCACCCCGCGCATACCACGGCTTTCGTTGACAGCGAGGCAAGCTCGCGCCTAGTTTTTGCGCCGCACAAGAAACCGGCGGGCGGGCGTGGGGGAATGACCCCCCGCAAAACCCACCTCAATTCGGGGAAGTTCGAGCGCATGAAAGTCTTGGTCCCGGTCAAGCGGGTAATCGACTACAACGTCAAGGTCCGGGTCAAAGCCGACTCCTCCGGCGTCGATCTTGCCAATGTAAAGATGAGCATGAACCCGTTCGACGAAATCAGCGTCGAAGAGGCGGTCCGGCTCAAGGAAAAGGGCAAGGCCAGCGAGGTGGTGGTCGTATCGATCGGTCCAGCACAAGCGAGTGAAACCATCAGGACCGCCCTCGCCATGGGCGCCGACCGGGGCATCCTGGTCAAGGCCGACGGTGATGTCGAGCCGCTGGCTGTGGCCAAAATCCTGAAAGCCATCTGCGAGGCCGAAAAGCCCGGGCTCGCCATTCTCGGCAAGCAGGCCATCGATGATGATTCCAATCAGACCGGACAAATGCTGGCGGCCCTGCTTGGCTGGGCGCAAGGAACTTTTGCCCACAATCTCGAACTCGATGACACCACTGCCACGATCGAGCGGGAGATCGACGGAGGACTGCAGACCGTTAAGGTCAAGCTTCCTGCCGTCATGACGACCGATCTGCGGCTCAACGAACCGCGTTATGCCTCACTGCCTAATATCATGAAGGCAAAGAAGAAGCCGATCGACGAAAAGACGGCCTCTGATTACGGCGTGGATATAACCCCGCGCCTCAAGGTCCTGAAGGTCACCGAGCCGCCCAAGCGTCAGGCCGGCATCAAGGTCAAAACCGCAGCCGATCTGGTCGACAAGCTCAAAAATGAAGCGGGAGTAATCTGATGGCCGCGCTCGTCATCGCCGAACACACCAATAACGCTCTCAAGGATGCCACGGCCAAGACCGTGACAGCAGCCACCCAGATCGGCGGGCCGGTGCACGTTCTGGTGGCCGGACAAAACTGCGCCGCTGCCGCAGAGGAAGCCCGTAAACTCTCCGGCGTCGAAACCGTTCTCCTCGCCGATTCCCCGCTCTATGCCAAAATGCTGGCCGAGCCGATGGAGGCCCTGCTGCTGTCGCTGGCGGACAAGTACGACGCGCTCCTGGCACCAGCGACCACAAATGGCAAAAACTACATGCCGCGGGTCGCAGCCAAGCTTGACGTGCCGCAGATCTCCGAAATTCTCGGCGTCGAGGGCCCCAACACCTTCCGCCGTCCGATTTATGCCGGCAATGCCATCCAGACCATCGAGGCCCCTTCGGGCAAGAAGGTGATCACGGTGCGTACCACAGCCTTCAAAGCTGCGGAAACTGGCGGAGCTGCAGCGCTACAAGAGGTTTCTGCAGCGGCGGATCCCGGCCTCTCCAGTTTCGTCAATGAGGAACTTTCGAAGTCCGATCGCCCCGAACTCACGGCCGCCAAGATCATTATTTCAGGCGGGCGCGGCATGCAGTCGGGGGACAACTTCCAGCTCCTCGATCGCATCGCCGACAAGCTGCATGCCGCTGTGGGCGCATCGCGCGCGGCGGTGGATGCCGGCTTCGTACCCAATGACTACCAGGTCGGGCAGACCGGCAAGGTCGTCGCGCCTGAGCTTTACATTGCCGTAGGGATCTCCGGGGCAATCCAGCATCTGGCGGGCATGAAAGATTCGAAAGTCATCGCAGCGATCAACAAGGACGAAGAAGCGCCAATTTTCCAGGTGGCCGATTACGGACTTGTTGCCGACCTCTTCAAAGCTGTTCCGGAATTCGAAGAGGCTCTCACCAAGGCCGGCTACTGAGCGCACGGCCTTTAACCAGACAGGTGGCAAAAGCCATGAGCATTGAGCGAGTGGGCGTGATCGGCGCAGGGCAGATGGGAAACGGAATAGCCCATGTCTGTGCGCTGGCGGGCTACGACGTCATTCTTGAAGACCTGAACGCTGAGGCACTCAAGCGGGCAAGAACGACGATTGAGAATAACCTCAACCGTCAGGCGGCCCGGAACATCATTGCGGCCGATTCGGTCCCCGCGGCCTTGGCACGAATCCGCACCAGCCAGAACCTCGATGACATGGCCGATCGTGACATCGTCATTGAGGCCGCCACGGAGGAAGAAGCCGTCAAGCGCAGGATCTATCAGGATCTTTGTCCCCGCCTCCCGGGCACGACGATGCTTGCCACCAATACCTCGTCCATATCGGTGACACGGCTTGCAGCCTCAACCGATCGCCCCGAGAAGTTCATCGGCCTGCATTTCATGAATCCGGCACCGGTGATGCAGCTTGTCGAGGTGATTCGCGGCATCGCCACGGATGACCCGACCTATCAAGCCGCGCTCGAAATCGTCAAGCGTGTGGGTAAGACCGCGGCCTATGCCGAAGATTTTCCGGCGTTCATTGTTAATCGCATCCTCATGCCAATGATCAACGAGGCGGTCTATACGCTCTATGAAGGTGTGGGAAATGTCGATGCCATCGACACCGCCATGCGTCTGGGTGCCAATCACCGCATGGGACCGTTACAGCTTGCCGACTTCATCGGCCTGGACACCTGCCTTTCGGTCATGCAGGTGCTTTATGAGGGGCTCGCGGATTCAAAATATCGCCCCTGTCCGCTGCTCGTGAAATATGTCGAAGCGGGCTGGCTTGGCCAGAAGACCGGCCGGGGCTTCTATGATTATCGGGGCGATCACCCCGTTCCGACGCGCTGAAGCAGCTTTTGACTATTAGGCCCACTTTCGAAGTGGCCTGAGAGCTGAGCTGTTAAGGATAAAGACAGGTCCCGCCCCCGGAGCAACCAATAGCATCCGCTCCGGGCGGCTCGACCGCTCCATTACCGGTGACATCGGTGGACAGGCTGCGGGCTGCTGGCAGCGTTGCTGCGGGTTCGAACAGACGCATGGTCCAGATCCGTGTTCGTTGCAACTGCTGCTCGCCTGCAACCAGAGCAAGACCAAACCACACGCAACTAAAACTTATGACATCGGCCACGGGAAAGGGCTCTGCGAACACCACCACCGCGATCAAGAGCGAAATCGCCGGCGACAGATACTGCAACAGTCCGAGCGTCGACAGCCGGATACGTCGGATGCCGGCGGAATAGAGTGTCAGTGGCAGCGCCGTGAACGGTCCGCAGCACAGTAGCAAGGCGCCTTGGGCTGGGGTCGCAAGAAAAAAGGACAACCCACCCTTCATCGCCCAGCCAGCCAGCACAATTACCGCAAAAGGCAGCAGCAGGCAGGTTTCTATGAGCAGACCCTCAAGCGCCCCTATCGGCGCCAGCTTGCGCACATAGCCATAGAAACCAAAGCTGAGCGCCAATATCAGCGCGACCCAGGGGATGCGTCCAAGCTCCACCACCTGCGCCACGACCGCAATGAGCATCAGTGCGATCCCAGCGAGGCGAAAGCGGGAAATTCTTTCCTGCAGCAACCCCACGCCAAGAGCGATTGAGATCAGCGGCAGGATGAAATAGCCAAGGCTGGCCTCGACCAACTGGTGGCTGGCGATGCTATACACATAGATCGTCCAGTTGAGAGCGATCAGTGATGCTGAAATGGCAAGTCGCAGCAGCAACTCGTGATTACGAACATGTCCGATCACTGACCCAAGCTTGCCACGCAGAAGCGTAAGAGCAAGCACGACAACGGCAGTCAACATCACACGCCACGCTGTCACCTCAATGGGTGAGATGTGGCTAAGGTGATCCCAGTAAAGCGGGAGCAGTCCCCATATTGCGTAAGCAGCGACAGCAAAAACAATTCCGATGCGCTCGTTGGTATCAGACGGCTTCATGGCAATGCGGAAAACCACGCAGAGGGGTTCAGGCGAGCGATCCGGCAGACAACTCAGCCGGCTGGTGGCGTATGGCAGTGATGATTCACACCCCCGCCCCATCACGAAAGAGCTTGTAGCAGATCGAGTCTGAAAGCGCCTCAAAAGAGGCATCGACGATATTGGCCGAAACCCCGACCGTCGACCAGCGCTGTCCCTGGCCATCAGCGCTTTCAACCATGACACGAGTTACCGCTTCAGTTCCGCTCGTCAGGATGCGTACCTTATAGTCAACCAGACTGAGATCCGCGAGAAAGGAAGAGTAGACGCCAAGATCCTTGCGCAACGCAGCATCGAGGGCGTTGACGGGACCATTTCCGGTGGCGACATTGTGCAGAATTTCTCCGGATACCTTGAGCTTGACCACCGCTTCAGACACAGTCATCAACTCCGCGCGTGCATTGTGACGGCGCTCCACAATGACGCGGAAACTTTCGACGTCAAAGTAATCCGGAACATGTCCGAGCGCTCGGCGGGCAAGAAGTTCGAACGACGCTTCCGCACCATCATAGGCATAGCCCAGGAACTCCCGCCGCTTAACTTCTTCGAGCAGCCGGGTGATACGTTCGTCCTTGGCATCAAGATCGATCCCATACTGTGCCAGCCGTGCCAGCACCGTTGACCGTCCGGCCTGATCAGAGACAAGAATCTTGCGCGCATTTCCCACTACATGCGGCGGAACATGTTCATAGGTGCCAGGATCTTTGAGTACTGCCGCAGAATGCAGGCCCCCCTTGTGGGCGAAGGCAGACGTGCCGACGTAAGGGGCATGGCGGTCCGGTGCGCGGTTGAGGATTTCGTCCAACAGGCGCGAGACATGCGTCAGCTGAGCAAGCTCCGTCATGCCGATGCCAAGTTCGAATGAGTGGGCGTAATCTTCCTTGAGCATCAGATTGGCAATCAGCGTGAGCAGATTGGCATTGCCACAACGCTCGCCGAGTCCGTTCAGCGTGCCTTGGATCTGCCTGGCTCCAGCGCGCACCGCGGCCAGAGAAACCGCCACAGCCTGACCTGTATCATTATGGGCATGGATCCCAAGCCCTGCCCTTGTGAGCTTTGAACGTACCTGCCCGACAACGCGCTCGACCTCTTCCGGCATCGTACCGCCATTGGTGTCGCAGAGAACCAACCAGTTTGCGCCAGCTTCCTGTGCCACACGCAGGCAGTCCAGAGCATATTCGGGATCCTGACGATAGCCATCAAAGAAATGCTCGGCATCAAACAGCGCCTCGCGGCCCTTGGCAACCACTGTAGCGATGGACTGGGAAATGTTGTCGAGATTATCCGCGAGCGATATTTCGAGCGCAACCTCGACCTGATAGCGGCTAGCTTTGCCGACAAGGCAGGCACTATCAGCGCGCGCGTCCACGACCGCTGAAAGAGCCGGATCGTTGGCGGCGCTACGGCCAGCCCGCTTGGTCATGCCGAAAGCGGTCAGCCGTGCATGCGCAAGATGCGGAGGGTGCGCGAAGAATTCACTGTCGGTGGGATTGGCGCCAGGAAACCCACCCTCAATGTAATCGATACCAAGAAGGTCAAGCGCGCGTGCAATTTGACACTTGTCTTCAATAGAAAAATCAACTCCCTGGGTCTGTGCGCCGTCACGTAGCGTCGTATCAAACAGGAACAGGCGTTCACGCATTGCAGCCTCCGGGGCTCTTGCGACGGCACCGTGAGGTACCAGATTTTTTCGAGGGTCTGAGGCGCGGTCTCATTGCAGAGCTCCAAGCTGCGGGCGGACGAGCTTCTTCTCCATCGAAGTGTTCCCGAGCCACTCTCCTGCTATTTCCACGGTATTGCGCCGCGTCGCCACATATCCCATACGCGCGAAGAATTCGCGTGCCGTATCGGACACATCCGTGGTCAGGAGCGTCGTCCCCCGTGACGCCGCTAGGATCTCCAGGGCTTCAACCAGTGCCGCGCCGATACCACGACGCCCGACTCTCGGTTGGACGTACAACATGTCCAGATGCGCGTTGTCTCGAAGGCTCGCAAAGCCGACCGGCTGCCGGTTCAGGGTAGCAAGCAAGGTAAGTTGATCCAGCAATCTCTTGCTGAATGCGGATTCATCGTCAGCAGCGCTGAGCCATGCATCGCATTGTGCCGGGGAATAATCCTCGGACGCCGTGTCGACAATAGCGGCCCGAAAGATTGCCGCCAGTTCCGGGCCATCAGTGGGCAGCATGGGGCGCAGTGTCACGGCAAGTTTGGCTGACATCAAGATTTCCTCTTCGCCCTATAACGTTGCCGTGGAGGTACCGTTGGCACGATCTGACAGGTCGCTCACCGCTTAAAATCCCAACTTGTACCGTGAGGCCCATCCTTTAGAACAATTCCCTTAGCCTCAAGTTCGTCTCTGATACGATCGGCCTCTGCGAAATCCCTTGCCTTGCGGGCACTGGCGCGGGCCTCAATCGCCAACTGGATCTGGGCATCATCGAGTGCAGTCTTGCGCGCAATCGCCTTGCAGTTTCCCGAAAATCCAAGGAGCGCGAGCCCGGCGGCTAGCGTATCGGGTTCGGCCTGATGTAATTCGGCAATGACCAGAGGAGTATTGAGATCGTCCGCAAGCGCCCCAAGCAGACGCCCGCACGATCCTGGCTGAACCCCCTCTATAGCCGCGTACCAGCGCTCGAGCATGGCCCAGCTTTCCCGCAGCCCGCTCACCGTCCAGTCCATGGGCTGGCGATAGTGGCTCCGCAGCATATTGAGGCGCAGTACTTCTCCTGGCCAGGTTTCGAGCAGTTCGTGAACAGTCACGAAATTGCCCAGGCTTTTGCTCATTTTGGCGCCTTCAACATTGAGATGCCCATTATGCAGCCAATAACGGGCAAGGGCGTGGCCATGATGAACTCCCTCAGATTGGGCAATCTCGTTCTCATGGTGTGGAAAGACGAGATCAATACCGCCGCCGTGAATATCAAAGGTCTCCCCGAGATAGGCCGCCGACATTGCGGAGCATTCGAGGTGCCAGCCCGGACGCCCATACCCCCAGGGCGAATCCCACCCGGGCAGTCCGGCAGCGGAGGGCTTCCACAACACAAAATCGGTTGGGTTGCGCTTGTAGGGCGCCACTTCAACACGGGCGCCTGCGACCATGTCCTCGACACTGCGCCGGGCCAGTTTGCCGTAATCGGGCTTTGACGCGACGTCATAAAGTACGTGGCCTTCAGCTACATAGGCGTGCCCGCTTGCGATCAGCGCACGGACCATCGCGATCATTTCTGCAATATGGTCGGTGGCACGTGGCGCAAAATTTGGCGGAAGATTTCCCACCGCTGCCATGTCTGCTTCGTAGAGTGCCGTCGTCGTTTCGGTTAGAGCCCTGACCTCATCGAGTATGGCGCGGTTACTGAGGGCAAGCCTCTCCTGTGCCCTGGCGTTAATCTTGTCGTCGATGTCGGTAATGTTGCGCACATAGATAACGTGCCCATCGCCATAAATATGGCGAAGGACACGATAAAGGACGTCGAACACGATTGCGGGACGGGCGTTGCCAATGTGGGCGAAGTCATAAACGGTCGGTCCGCAGACATAAAGCCGGACGTTTTTCGCATCCAAAGGTTCGAATGGCTCCTTGGTCCGGCTCAGCGTGTTGTAAAGGTGGAGGCTCGTCATGGTCTTCTTTCGCTCGCTCCCGACCTTGGAGCAGTATCCCTGCCGTGGTCGCTGAAGCCCATCTGCCTGTGCCAGGCAGGTCCCGTGAAGGACAAAACATATGTGAGGTTTGGATGAGACAAGAGAATGGTTGCGGCGTCAGCCGCAAATCGTGATCACACAAATTCGCCAGAGGTGGCGCATCGGATCAGACACTCTTTCCTTCCAGGCGCGCGACCACCTTGTCGCGGCCAATAAGAGGTAGCAGCTTTTTGAGCTCGGGTCCATGCTCGAGGCCGGTCAAGGCCAGGCGCAGGGGGTGAAAAAGCTGCCGTCCCTTTCGGCCGGAGCGGGCAGACAGCTCCGCAGTCCATTGGCTCCAGGTGTTTTCACTGACGGGGCCTTCTGGAAAGCACTCAACGGCCATCTGGGCCAGATCCGCATCCTCGATGCAAGGCACGACCGGCCCCTGTACAATCCGCCATAGATCCACCACATCGCTGAAGCGGGTCAGATTGGTCCTGACCGCCTGCCAGAAAGCGTCGCCACCGCTCACCCCGAGGACGTGGAGGCGGTGCTGAACTGCTTGATAGTCAAGGCCATGCAGCAGACGGGCGCTCAGCCCGGCAAGTTCCGCTGGGTCAAAGTGCGCTGGTGCCCGGCCAATCCTGGCGAAGTCAAAGCCCATAACGAGTTCATCGCGCCCCGCCAGAGCCACAGGTTCCGAGGTACCGATGCGGGCAAGATATGCAAATAGTGCCGGTGCCTCGATACCCTCTTCGCGCATCTGCCTTAGCGACAGTGAGCCGAGCCGCTTGGAGAGGGCTTCACCACCGCTGCCAACCAGAAGCGGGAAGTGGGCGAAGGCAGGTAATTGCTGCCCCAGCGCAGCAAAAATTTCTATCTGAACTGCTGTGTTGGTCACGTGGTCCTCACCACGAATAATGTGCGTGATGGCCAGATCGATGTCATCGACCACGCTCGGCAGCGTGTACAGAAAGCTGCCATCGGCGCGGATCAGAACCGGGTCGGAAAGATGCGCGGTATCGATCTCCACGTCGCCACGGATCAAATCGTGCCAGCCAACCTTGCTCTGGGACAATTTGAAACGCCAGTGCGGCTGGCGTCCCTGCTGCTCCAGATCAATACGTTCCGCGTCACCGAGCCGGAGTGCGGCACGGTCATAGATGGGAGGCCGTTTAAGTGCGAGAGCGCGCTTACGACGCCGCTCGAGCTCTTCGGCCGTTTCATAGGCAGGATAAAGCAGACCCTTGGCTTTCAGAATTTCCGCGGCGACGCGATGGTGGTGCGCGCGCGCGCTCTGACGAACCATGAGATCGTGACCGACCTGAAGCCACTCCAGGTCCTCAAGAATGGCTTGCTCGTATTCGGGCTTGGAGCGTTCGCGATCGGTATCATCGATGCGCAGCACCATGCTGCCCTGCAGCTTTCGTGCCGCAAGGAAATTGATCAGCGCGGTACGGCCATTGCCAACATGCAACAGGCCGGTCGGTGATGGAGCAAAACGGACTTTCATCGTGCGTTCCGGTAGGCATTCGTCATGGGATAGCGCCGGTCGCGGCCGAAATTCCGACGACTGACCTTGACCCCTGGCGGCGCCTGACGGCGTTTGTATTCCGCCGCATAAAGCAGATTTTCCACCCGCTTGACGATCTGGGGATCAAACCCATCAGCGACGACGTCAGCAGCACTGCGTTCCTCCTCCACGAGACGCATAAGAATGGCATCAAGAACCGGATATGGCGGCAGTGTGTCCTCATCTTTCTGGTCGGCACGAAGTTCAGCGCTGGGGGGGCGTGTAATAACGGCGTCAGGCATGACGCGACCTTGCGGTCCCAGTCCAATCGATACGGTGTTGGTATTGCGCCAGCGGGACAACCGGAAAACGTCTACTTTGTAGATATCCTTGAGAACGTTATAACCGCCGTTCATGTCGCCATAGAGCGTAGCATAGCCCACACTCATCTCGCTCTTGTTTCCCGTCGCCAGCACCATGCTGCCGAACTTGTTGGAGATCGCCATGAGCAACAGTCCGCGTATGCGTGACTGGATGTTCTCTTCAGTAGTATCGGCGGAACGGTTCGCAAACAGCGGAGCCAGCATGGTGGAGAACGCGCCAACCGCCGGCTCAATGGGAAGCACATCATAGTGCACGCCAAGCAGGCGGGCGATCTCGGCCGCATCGGCCAGGCTCTGAGGCGCCGTGTAACGCGATGGCATCATGACACAGCGCACACGCGGCGCACCCAGCGCGTCAACGGCCACGGCCGCGCTCAGCGCCGAATCAATTCCGCCTGAAAGCCCGATGACGACGCCAAGAAAGCGGTTTTTGTTGATATAATCGCGCAACGCCAGAACCATGGCCGCATAAAGTGCCTCCTCCTTGTTCTCAGGCACGGCGCGCTCGGACAAAGCGCACTGCCAGCCTGCATCCGTACGCAGCCAGTCGCTCACGAACGTGCGCTCGACAAATCCCGGGAGCTGGACCGGCAGGCTGCGGTCGGCATTCAGGACAAAGCTGGCGCCATCGAACACCAGCTCATCCTGACCACCGACCTGATTGACATAGACGAGAGGCAGTTTGCTTTCGACCACGCGCGCCAGTGCGTGATGCATGCGCTCGTCGAACTTCATGACTTCAAAAGGCGACCCATTGGGGACCACCAGCATTTCGGCGCCGGTTTCGTAGAGACATTCGACCACATCCCCGGTCCAGATGTCTTCACAGATCGGAACGCCGACGCGCAGACCCCGGATATGGAGCGGTCCGGGCATGGGTCCAGGGCTAAATACCCGCTTCTCATCGAACACGCCGTAATTTGGCAGATCAACCTTTCGGGTAACAGCCATGATCGCCCCTTGATCAAGCAGGGCCACGGCATTGTAGAGGCGCCCGTCTTCAAGCCAGGGCGTACCAATCAGAACCGCGGGTCCGCCATCGCGGGTACTTTGTGCCAGAGCTTCAACAGCGTCACGGCAATCCTGCTGAAATGCGGGCTTGAGAACCAGATCTTCAGGGGGATAGCCGCAAATGAAGAGTTCTGGAAACACGATGAGATCTGCACTCATCGCTCCTGCCCTTGCGCTGCGGACACGAGCAACGTTGCCGGCGATATCGCCCATCAGTGGATTGAGCTGAGCCAGAGCTAGCCGGAAGCGATCCATCACCTAGTCTCCAGAGGGTACGCAAAATCGGAACAGCGCCGACCATGCCATAGGTCTTTGCGCGACCCGATCCCGGTGGATCGACGACAATTCACTTTGAAGCTCACCTGCAACCTCTTAGAGCACCGATACGCTATTATAGCGTCGAGTTTGTCCCTGCGACATTGCGGTCAGTGCTTAGGGTGGGGTGACGCAGAAAGAAACCCCCAGGGCGCCTGGATCCTGCTTGCGACCCATCGGTGGAAGCTGTCCTCCAACCTCGGTCAGGCTCTGGCGGCCACTCTTTGATGCGCCGGGGTTGGCAGCGCAGCCTCGTCGATGGCCAGCGCCATGGCCAGCGCCTGGCGGGCTTCCTCGGGACGCACGAGTGCGGCACTGTCGGCACGCACGGCCGCTACAAACGACCCCACCGATGCCCCCAACGGATCCTCAAGATCCAGCGGGCGGAGGGAGCGGGGCGTGGTATTGCTCACCGTGCGGGTGATAAAATCAATCTCGATCGTGCCGTCGGTGTAGATGGCCCTCAGACCGCGACTCCGCGTATCGGCGATGCGGCTTGCCAGCAAATATGCCCGCGCCCCGTTTTCGAATTGCAGGTGGGCCTCGACCTCATCGGCGTAGATACTCTTGAGAGACGTCCCGCTGGCACGTACCTCGGTTACCCGTCCCGGGATCAGCTGGTGAACGAGATCAAGGTCGTGGATCATGAGATCGAGCACAACGCTGACATCGTCGCCACGACCGGTCCAGGGGCCAGCCCGCCAGCATTCCACCTCGAGCGGCATATCCGCAAAATCGAGAAGGCCGGAGCGGGCGAAAACAAAACGCTCCTGATGGCCAACCGTAAGCACCAGTTTGTGCTCCTGCGCCAAAGCAATCAGCGCATCGGCTTCAGCCAGGTTGGTCGCAATCGGCTTTTCGACGAGAACATGGGCGCCCGCCTCAAGGAAGGCACGCACGATGGTGCCATGGGTTTGCGCGGGCGAGCACACCGAGACGACATCGACCTTGCCAAGCAAGTCCCGCCAGTCCGCAACCGTCGGCACGCCATGGCGAGCCATTGCCCCAGCCCGGGCCTCCAGACTGGGATCGGCCACAGCGGCAAGCTCAACGCCGGCCAGGGCCGCATATTTGACGGCATGATGACGGCCAAAGGCGCCTGCTCCAATCACCGCTGCCCGCAACGGGCGACGGCTGAACGGCGCCAGAGGGACGCCATCGGTTAAGGAGCTAGGTCGAATAAAGGGCTGAAACAAATCGGAAGTCCCGTTTGAACCGGCGCCTTTGCACCACAGCTGGCCGGCCAGCGCGACTCATAAAATATTTCGTGTTGTTGCGCCTTGCCCACCTCGCCTCCCCTGCTAGGCTTGGGCCATCTTGAACCCCCGTAAACATGCACAGCCTTGGAGAAAGCAATGCCAGCCCAAAAAAGCCAGGAGATCCGCCTGAAGAGCCGTCCCGCCGGAATGCCTGGCCCGGAGAATTTCGAGCTCGCCGAGTCCACCGTTCCGGCTCCCGGCGCCGGTCAGGTCCAGGTCCGCAACATCTTCATGTCTGTGGACCCCTATATGCGCGGACGCATGGTCGACCGCAAAAGCTATACCCCGCCATTTCGTATTGGCGAGGCGTTGAGCGGCGGGGCCATCGGCCAGGTGGTTGAGGCCGGCAAGGGCGCTCCCTTCGCCGTGGGTGATTATGTCAGCAATTTCAATGGCTGGCGGGAATGGTTCGTATCCAACGGTGCTGACCTCGAGAGGATCGATCCCAGCCTCGCACCGATTCAGGCCTATCTGGGCACCTTCGGCATGCCAGGCCTGACCGCCTATGCGGGTTTGCTGCGCGTGGGCGCCCTCAAGGAAGGTGAACGGGTCTTCGTTTCGGCGGCCGCCGGGGCGGTGGGCACCGTGGTCTGCCAGATTGCCAAAAACAAGGGCTGCTATGTTGTCGGCTCGGCCGGGTCAGACGACAAATGCGATTGGCTGAGGACCCAGGCGCGGGTCGATGCGACCATAAATTACAAGACCTGCGGAAATCTCATGGAAGCTGTCGGCAAGGCCTTTCCGCAAGGCATCGACGTTTATTTCGAAAATGTGGGAGGGATGCATCTTGAGGCGGCCCTCGCGCATATGCGCCTACATGGGCGCATCGCCGTCTGCGGCATGATCGATCAGTACAATGCGACTGAGTTGCCGCCCGGACCGCGCACGATGATCGCGGTGGTTCCCAATCGTCTGCGCATCGAGGGCTTCATCGTCTCCGATCATGGCGATCTCATGGGCGACTTCCTGCGCGACATGTCAGCCTGGGCAAAGGAAGGCCGGCTTAAATGGCACGAAACGATCTATGATGGCATCGCCCGCGCTCCGGAAGCCTTTATGGGCCTCTTCAAAGGCGCCAATTTTGGCAAGATGCTGGTGCGCCTGGCCCCGGACAAAGTGGTCTAGATCACAGGTTGCTTGGGGCGCGGGGGCTGTTCAGGCCTCCGCCCCCATGGCGATCAGATTGGTCAGTGCCGCGACCAGGGCATAGGCCAGAACCAGCGGCGCCTGCCCGATCAAAATGTCCCCACCGATGCCCTGCCACAGTGTGCAGGGCAGCAGTCCGTAAAGCGAACCAACATAAAGCAGCTGAATGAGCGCAACCGCGACCAGGCCGGTCAGGAGCGCGCTACCGATTGGTGTCAGCGGATCCGGCCGCCGCTTGCGTTCCAGCCGGATGATCCCTGCCGCCAGCCTCAGGCGCGACAGGGAGGAACCGACATAAATAAAGGCCAGCAACCAGGCAAACCCCGACGCTGTGAGCGCATCCCCCCCGAGGCCACACGAACCCAACGCTAACGTAAGGGCGCCCTGTCCGGGCACGGCAAAACCAATTGCGGCAGCCAGCGCGCCAAAGGGATCGGATTCTGGCGGAACCGGCAGATAAAGGTTCTGAACAAGAAAGCTGGTAAGGGCAAAGGCCAAGAATACGAGATCGTGAAATCCCGGGGGGCGCAGCTTGGCGACCAGATCCCCCGCCCGATTGGTGGCAGCAGCGTAGCCTGCCACGAAGAGCAGGCCTGTGGCCAGAAACAACCCCACAATCGCGAGGATTCGAGCCAGCGTGTCGGAGCTCGGCGCATTGGCACCAGACGCGGCGGCAGCGAGCGCATAGAGACCTGCAAACAGGCAGAAGACCACCCAGGACTTGGCCAGGAGCCGGCTCATGCCCATGCCCAGTGCCCTTTCACAGCCATGCTCACGCCGACGCTGCGAAGCCGCTTCCGTTGATACGTTCAGCCCGCAGGGCCTCCGCCATCAGAAAAGCCAATTCGAGGGCCTGGCTTGCATTCAGGCGCGGATCACAATGGGTATGATAGCGGCTGGACAAGTCCTGATCCGAAATCGCCTGGGCGCCGCCCAGACATTCGGTAACATTCTGTCCGGTCATTTCGAAATGAACGCCACCGGCATGGGTGCCTTCGGCCCCATGAATCTCGAAGAAGCTGCGGATCTCCTTGAGAATGCGGTCGAAGGGCCGGGTCTTATAGCCCGACTGCGACTTGATCGTGTTGCCGTGCATGGGGTCGGAGGACCAGACAACCTTAGCCCCTTCCCTGCTCACGGCCCGAATAAGCCGCGGCAGCCGTTCCGCCACACGATCAGCGCCGAAGCGACAGATCAAGGTGAGGCGCCCGGGCAGGTTGTCCGGGTTGAGCACCGCGATCAGCCGCAACAGTTCGTCCTCCGCGATGCTGGGCCCCAATTTGAGACCGAGCGGATTCTTGATACCGCAGCAGAATTCTACATGAGCGCCGTCCAGCTGGCGGGTACGATCGCCAATCCACAGCATATGGGCCGAGGTGTTATACCAGTCACCAGATGTTGAATCGATGCGGGTCAGTGCCTGCTCGTAGCCGAGCAGCAGAGCCTCATGGCTCGTATAAAAATCGGTGGTGCGCAACTGCGGTACGGAGGCGGAGGTAATCCCGCAGGCTTCCATGAAGTCGAGCGTCTCGCCGATCCGTCCCGCCAGCGCCTGGTAGCGCTCACCGGCCGCATTCCCGGCGATGAAGCTGAGTGTCCAGCGATGGACATTGTGCAGGTCCGCATAGCCGCCGCTGGCGAAAGCCCTCAGCAGATTGAGCGTCGCCGCTGACTGGGCATAGGCCTGCATCAGCCTCTGGGGGTCGGGCGTACGGCTCTCACGGGTAAATTCGGGACCGTTGACGCAATCGCCGCGATAGGAGGGCAGTTCCACTCCGTCCTGTCGCTCGAACGGCTCGGAGCGCGGCTTGGCGAACTGTCCGGCGATGCGTCCCACCTTCACCACCGGCATGGCCGCAGCGAAAGTCAGCACCACCGACATCTGCAGCAGCACCCGAAACAGATCGCGGATATTGTCGGGATGAAACTCGGCAAAGCTCTCGGCGCAGTCGCCCCCCTGAAGCAGAAACGCCTTGCCCTCCGCGACCTGGGCGAGGGCCCTGCGCAGGTTTCTTGCCTCACCCGCAAACACCAGAGGTGGATGAGATTTCAAGCGCGTCTCGACCGCGGCCAATTCCGCCGGATCAGGGTATTCAGGCACCTGGCGAACGGGCTTTTCCCGCCAGGAGGACGGCGTCCACGACACAGTGGCGTACTCCAAGAACCAGCCCCGCATATACGGGACACTGCACAAGAATGCCAGTGCGCTGCGAGGGCGCTGCTCCCCGAACCGTGATCGGGGGGCAGAGGCACCTATTTTCCCCGCGCCGAGGCGTGTTGCAGCTCGCCTCGGCGCGCTTGCCGGTAGGCGCTGCGCATTGTCGCATAGGGTTCGAGCGAGGTGTCCGAAAGCTGGGTACGCAGATAAAGTTCGTTCGCATGCGCCTGTAAGGATTGGGCGGTCTGGATCCCGACCACGGTTCCGACATGGGCCAGCCGCGACCAGCCGCCCGGAATAAAGAACAAGGGATCGGCAACCACATCAACAAGAGCGCCAAATGCGTCACGCGCGGATGTCGGTCCGACCACCGGCAGCACCAAAAACGGACCGCTCCTCACGCCGTAATCGGCAAGTGTTTGCCCGAAATCGGCATGCTGGGCCGGAAGCCCTGCATGGCTGGCCGCAAAATCGTTCAGGCCGCCAAGGCCCAATGTCGAATTGAGGAAAAACCGCGCCAGCGTCTGGGCGGCGCTTTGCACACGGCACTGCAGCAACTCGTTGGCGAACACCACCGGACTTTGCAGATTGGTGAGAACATTATGCAGCGGCCGTTTCAACCTCACCGGGAGTTGATAGGTGTAGACCCAGTACACCGGTAACGTTACATGCCGGTTGAAGTTTTCGTTGAACTCAAAGACTGCACGGTTGACGGGCTCGAAAGGATCATCTGGTGCAGGTGGCTGGGCACAGCAGCTGATGAGCAGAAGCGCAGGCATCACCGCGGCTCTCGTCAATCCCCTGATCATCGCGGCAAACTTCAAGCGTGCCACCCGCATCTTGCGCGCCGCAGATCTAAGGCCGCCTTCCCGTTTCTACAAGACCCCGCTCCGCCCCCAAGGCGTGAAGGTATATCCTTGCAGACGTAAACAAGCTCCATAGGCTCTGCCCGATCAAAAGGGCACACTCATCCGTCAGACCGGCAATGGCTCCTTGCTGTAACTCTTGCTGCGCATGGTAACGAGTTCTTCCGCTGCCGACGGATGAAGCGCCATGGTCGCATCGAAATCAGTCTTGGTCGCTCCCATTTTAAGAGCGATGGCAACGACCTGTATGATCTCCGCAGCATCATGACCGAAGATGTGGCAGCCGAGCACGCGGCCATTGTCGGCATCGACCACAAGCTTGAAAAGGCTACACTCCTCCCGTCCGCTCAAGGTGTGCTTTAGTGGACGGAATTTCGAAAGATAAACATCGACGCGATGCCCCTTCCGGAGTGCCGTCTCCTCGCTCAGGCCAACTGTCGCAATCTCAGGCTGGCTGAATACGGCAGTCGGAACAAGTTCATGATCCACAGGCGTCCGCTTCTTTTCAAAAACGGTACGCACGAATGCCATTGCCTCGTGAATAGCCACAGGCGTCAGCTGCAAGCGATCAGTCACATCACCAATGGCGTAAACATGTTCCACATTGGTGCGCGAGCATTCGTCTACCAGCACTTCACCTTTAGCCCCAAGAGCTACACCGGCTCTGTCAAGGCCAAGGCCACCGGTATTGGGCACCCTGCCAATCGCCGCCATCACACAGTCTGTCTCCAGAATTTCACCGTGATCAGTCAGGATGAAAAACTCCTCACCCCGCTTGTCGATGCGGCGAAACTGGCGGTGCGTGACAATCCGCATACCCTTGTTGTTCATGGCTTCGGTGAGGCTATCGCGCATGTGTTCATCGAAGCCACGTAGAATTTTTTCGCCTCGATAGACCAGCGTTGTTTCGCATCCCAGCCCGTGGAAGATATTGGCGAACTCAACAGCGATATAGCCACCGCCGGCAATCACGATACGGCGCGGCAGCCGTGACAAATGAAAGGCCTCATTGGACGTGATTGCGTGTTCGCTACCAACACAGTCACCCAGATCGCGTGAGGGTCTGCTGCCTGTCGCAATCAAGATGTATTGAGCCGTTACGCGGCGCTTCGACGGTGTCAGATGAATAGTATGGGCATCGAGGAATTCGGCCCGCTCCATGATGATTTCGGCGCCTGATCTGGTCACATTCTGACGATACAGATCTTCAAGCCGGGCGATCTCCTTATCCTTGTTGGCGACGAGGGTTGGCCAATCGAATTTGCGCGCCGCCAAGGTCCAGCCAAAGCCGAACGCATCCTCGAATTCCTCGCCAAAATGACTGGCATAGACAAACAGTTTCTTGGGAATGCAGCCGCGGATTACGCAGGTTCCTCCAAAACCATATTCCTCGGCTACAGCCACCCGCGCACCTTGTGCTGCTGCCATACGACTGGCGCGCACACCACCTGAGCCGCCACCTATAACAAACAGATCGTAATCGTATGTCATGGCGCTTTCCGTTCAAGAATTCTTGTGCCAGCAGGACCGGCGATGACGAGGTGGCTGGCGAGACCAATGAAGAGGCCGTGGTCCACGACACCTGGAACCTGAGACAGCGCTGCGGCCAGGGCCGGCGCGTCATGGATCACCTTCAGTGCGCAGTCAAAAATGAAATTGCCATTGTCAGTTCGGAACAGTCCCTCCGGACCGTTGCGCGGCGTTACTGTCACATCCCTGTATCCGGCTACCGCCAGCGCCCGCTCCAGACGATCAAGCGTGCTCCGCGCTCCAAAGGCAACGATCTCCACAGGCAGCGCAAATGCGCCCAGACGTTCCACCAGTTTAGAGTGATCTGCGATCACCACCATCTTGCGGGCGGAGGCGGCGACGATCTTCTCGCGCAACAATGCGCCTCCCCCACCCTTGATGAGATTGAGGGTAGCATCGGCTTCATCGGCACCGTCGATGGTGACATCCAAAGGAGCCAGATCATCCAAATCGGCGACCTTGATGCCCAAGGCCCGTGCGAGGCTTGAGGTGCGCTCGGAGGTTGCCGCACCCACCACGTCAAGACCCTTGGCCACGCGTGCGGCCAGAAGTTCGAGGAAAACTTCCGCCGTCGACCCGGTACCAAGTCCAAGACGCATACCCGGATGGACAAAATCAAGGGCGGCGGCGGCGGCCACACGCTTGAAACCTGCAGGATCGCTCATCTGGCCTCCTGCCCCTCGCCACCCAAGGATGGCAGGCAGGAGGGGCCGTTACAAAATAGTCGGAGCGGTGGCACGGAAGGTAGCGAAGGATCAGGGCCAGGTGTCCACCGGGGCGCAGACAACCTCAAGCCCCACCTATTGCGACCTCTCGCGCCGGCCGATTGGTGCAAGACCATAACGGCCCTGCCGCGCGATTCCTACTGCCGGATCGCAAGCTGCGCCCGTAACATGATGCTGGATGGCTTTTGGCTACTCGACAGTGACACTTTTGGCCAGATTGCGTGGCTGGTCGACATCGGTACCCTTTGCCAAGGCCATGTAGTAGGCCAGCATCTGCACCGGCACCGCATAAAGAATGGGCGCAAAAGTGGGGGCCATTGCGGGCACTGCAATGCAGGCATGAGCCGCTTCGCCGACTGCCGCAATTCCGGACGCATCCGAAATCAACACGATCTTGCCGCCCCTCGCCATGGTTTCCTGCATGTTGGAGACGGTTTTTTCAAACCAACTGTCGTGCGGAGCCAGCACGATGACCGGTACATTTTCGTCAATGAGCGCAATGGGGCCGTGCTTCATTTCACCGGCAGCATAGCCCTCGGCATGAATGTAGGAAATTTCCTTGAGCTTCAGTGCCCCTTCCATGGCCAGCGGAAAATTGACACCGCGCCCGAGATAGAGAACATCGCGCGCCTTGGCGAGTTCGCCGCCAAGCGTCTCGACCACCTCTTCTTGCTTCATGAATTCGACAATGTGACGCGGTATCTCAAGGAGAGATGCAACCAATGCCTGCTCCTGATCGGCTCCGAGGATCCCGCGTGCCCGCCCCGCGGCGATCGCCAGGACCGCCAGCACAGAGAGCTGACAGGTGAACGCCTTGGTCGAGGCCACACCGATCTCAGGACCTGCAAAAGTGGGCAGGACAATATCTGCCTCCCTTGCGATCGAACTCTCCGGCACATTCACGACGGCAATCGTGGTCTGGCCGCTGGCCTTGGCATCGCGCAGCGCGGCCAGGGTATCGGCGGTTTCCCCGGATTGGGAGATGAAAAGCGCAGCTCCACCTCTGGGATAGACCGGCTCGCGGTAGCGCAGTTCTGAGGCAACATCGGCCTCCACTGACAGCCGAGCAATGCGCTCAAACCAGTATTTGCCGATCAAGCCGGCATAAAACGCGGTTCCACATGCCGAAATCGTCAAGCGGCTGGCATTTTTGAGGACCTCGACCAGAGCCTGTTCGCGCAGCTGTACGATTAGGGCGGACGGATCAAGATAGTGGGCCAGCGTGTGCGCGATGACTTCAGGCTGCTCGTGAATTTCTTTGGCCATAAAGTGGCGGTAGCCCGCCTTATCCACGAGGCCTGCGGAGGCTGTGGTGATACGGACCTCACGCTGGACGAGCTTGCCTGCACCATCGAAGATCTCAACATGTGCTCCGCGCAGGACTGCAACATCGCCATCCTCAAGATAGGCAACGCGATGGGTGAACGGCGCCAGAGCAAAGGCATCAGAGCCAAGGTAAGTTTCCAGCTCACCATACCCGACCGCCAGGGGGCTACCTTTACGCGCCCCGACCAGCAGGCCTTCATGTCCGGCAAAGATCATGGCAAGCGCATAGGCCCCCGTCAGGCGGTTAGCCGCTTCTCTCGCCGCCGCGACCGGTTCCAGTCCCTGATCGAGCAGATCGGTAATGAGGTGAACGGCAACTTCTGTGTCGGTTTCTGATTCGAAATGATGCCCCTTGGCGATCAGTTCACTGCGCAGTTCGCGAAAGTTCTCGATGATGCCGTTATGCACCAGAGCCACACTCCCCGAGGCATGGGGATGAGCATTGCTTTCAGTGGGAGCCCCATGGGTGGCCCAGCGTGTATGTCCGATCCCGGTGTGACCTCCCAGCGGCTTTTGCTGCAACACTCGGTCAAGCTGGGTGAGCTTGCCGGGGCTGCGGCGCCGTTCGATGCGGCCGTTAACCAGAGTGGCCACACCCGCCGAATCATAGCCGCGATATTCCAGGCGACGGAGTGCCTCGACCAGCTGCGGTGCCGCGTCCTTGGTTCCGGCAATGCCG
>JAKAVI010000144.1 GCA_021817355.1 Pseudomonadota bacterium
CACTGTCGCCTTCGATGATGCCTTTGACCGAATGACCGAAGGTCATGGCCATGGTCATGTCTCCCGGCAGTTTCGTTCCGGGAGGCGGAATACCCACCACACCAAGGGTTCCGTGCGGGGCCAGACAGCCCATCGCCGCCTCCAGCACCTCCGGTCGCCCGGTGGTATCGAAGGCATAATTGACCCCGACAGGTGTGATCGCGCGCACCGCCGCCGAAAGCGGTGCGTCGTCGGCAGGATCAATCACGTGGCTGGCGCCAAGTTCGAGCGCAAGGCGCCGGCGCGCAGCGAGCGGCTCGACCACAATGAGCGGCTTTAAGGCGCGCAGCGCACCGGCCATCACCGCGCTGAGGCCGACCGCACCACCGCCAAGTACCAGCAGGCTCGCACCTGTTTCGCAGTCGAGGGAGCGCAGGATTGCACCCGTGCCGGTCTGCACGCCGCAGCCAAACGGCGCCAGCACTTCGAAGGGGATGGTGTGAGGCGCCTTCACCACATTGCGCTCATAGGCCAAACAATGCGTGGCAAATGAGGACTGCGCAAAGAATACCCCAGCCAGAGGCTTGCCACCGGCGCTGAGCGGCGAACTGCCATCGGGCCGTGCACCGGCGTAATTCAGCATCGGCATGGAGTAGCAGTAGGAGGCAAGGCCCTTGTCGCAGTTGGGGCAATGGCCGCAGGAGCGAAAGGTGACAACCACCCGATCCCCTGGCGCGACCTTGGTGATCGCGGCGCCCACCGCCTCAACCACACCGGCTCCTTCGTGACCAAGGACGCCAGGAAGCGGAATAATGGCGCCGGCCTGTGCAACGAGATCGGTGTGACAGACACCGACAGCCTCGACGCGCACGAGGATTTCGTCGGCGCGCGGTGCCTCAAGCTCGATGGCGCGGATCTCGAAGGGCTGTTGCGGTGCCGGCGTAACGGCGGCGGTGATCTTCATGCCAAATCTCCCCTGTGCCTCACTGTGAGCCTGCCGCGGCGCCGTCGAACCAGTCCTTGAACCCGGCCGGCGCATAGGGTCCGATACAAACCTGCTCAAGCACCCCGATACCCTGACGGCTGCCGTCGCGGGCCCGCACCACCTGCTGGACATGGAGGTTTTCGGGGGCGAGCAGGTCGATCTTGGCGGGATCGAAGGACTCGCTACCGAGCGCAAGTTCACCCTTCCACATGCCCTGCCCCCACTGAGGATGGCCATATCCCAGTCCCTTCATCTGAAACCTGAGGATGGGCTCAAGGGCGATGGTACGTGTCGCGCCCTCATGGGGCACCAGATCGACTTCGGCCGCGCGGGCAAGCCGTGTTCCCTCAACATAGGAAATGCGATGGCGTGCCGTGGCCATGCGCCTAAGCAGTCCGTCCTCACTGTCGGGGGTCGCCGTCAGGCTCGGATAAAGTGGTGCGTGCAGGCCTTCGCGCACAATGGCCTCGCCCTCCGGCCCGTCAAAGAAGATCGCGTTGGTGACATGATCGTCCCAGATGAGTGGCGCCCAGAGAAAGAACACCGGTGAGGGTGCGACAGGAGCACCAAGGGTGTCCCGCTCACCCACCGGTCGCACGCCCCAGGAGCGGTCCTTGGTGGCGCGGCATTGCGCTTCACGCACGGTGATGAGGCCATCTGGATGACGGATGGTTCCGCTCCAGTGGCCAAACTGGTCAAAGCGCGTCAGGTCTAAAAACCGTCGCGCGCCCGACCACAAGGTCTGGCGCGCTTCCTCGATCGGAGCGGTGCGCGCGGTAAAGGTGAGATCACAGGCAATCCCGCTGTCATTGTCGTCGAGAATGACGCGGGTCTGCTGCATGGGGGCGATGACTTCGATACGGAAGGGACCCACCTGCATGTCGGTCCGCTCACGAGGCGCGCGGCGCGAAGCGAAGAAACAATGCTGCCGTCCGCCAGGAACCACCACACTGAAGGCGCAGTCACTGATCATGCGGTGCGGATAGACCGCAAAGCCAATCCCGAAATAATAGGAACCATCCTCGGCATAACCATTGAACCAGGTGCGATCATAGGCATTGCGATCGCTGGTCGCCGGATGGGCGATCGGCTCCGGGGTCTGATGGATGGGAAAATCATCCAGCCTATTCAACATCACTTTATCTCCGGCCTGAAGGTCACTCCTGGACTTTGGTCCAGGACGTGTTGCGGACACAGATGGCTCAGGCATGGCCGTTCTTTGGTATCCCGCACCCATGGTGAGGCATAAGTCTTCTGTGTGAAAGCCGTTCCTTCGTTCATCTGTTAGTTGCCCTGACGCGGCCCTAAGGGGCTTTCCTTTGCGTCATCTTGTTGCCGCAGATGGCTCTGCACCCTGTCCCGTCTGATTATCGTCCGGCGCGCCCGCAAATGCTCCTGGAAGATGCGCACCAGATCCGAAGGCCCGATGCCGGTCGCGGTTGTGCGCGAAATTGCCGACGAAAGGAGCCTTACGCTCGCTGCCAGCGTGAGTTCCTGAGAAAGAGCGCGTCCGCGCCCTGCGGCCTCGCGCACAATTCACCCCAACGACCTCAGTATTCCCCGCGGCCGAGCGCTTGAGCTGCCGCTTGTGGCACATGCTTTGCGCAATCATGAATTCGACCAGCGCCCCGTCTGCCATGGGCCCGCGCCCGGAAACTCAAAATCCCCGAAAACAGGCATATGTTTCTTGTTACACGTATAACAAGTTAAGGGCAAAGGCAATGCTAAGATCGCCTCCTGCTGCAGATCGTTGTGCGCAACCTCGTCCACCCCAGCCCGGAGATGTTCCTTACAGTGATGATTTGGCGGGCCTTCGCTCTACGGCTTTGTGCTCTCGTGCCACGCAGCGCGCATCATCTGCCCAACGGCTCTTCCAGGGCACCTCAGTGGCCATCACTTTACATCAGCACGCGTACACAGCAGCGAAGCTGTGCGTGATCCATTCCGCAGTGAAACCGCGGTGGCAGCTGCACACGGCAATGCTGCACACATCCGTTCGGAGAGATTGGGCTTGCTAAGCGATTACAACTGCAAATATCCTGATAATGCATCAAATCAGCACTCAACCGGAGGCGAGGCGTGCGTCATGGATCGTAAGCCATCCCTTAAGCGCCGAACCCAGGCCGAGCGCAGTGATGCCTCGGAGCAGAGCCTGTTGACTGCGGCCGCCGCGGTGATGGAAGCCGAAGGCTTTGCCGCCGCGACGTTCGAGCGCATCGGTGAGGTCGCCGGCTACAGTCGCGGACTTGCCAGCCAGAAATTTGGCTCGAAGGACGGCGTGGTTCGCGCAGTGATCGAGTTTGTGGAGGCACGCATCCGCCAGGAGCTTGATGCCAGCATCAGAGCGGCGCCCAATCCGCTTGAGGGAATTCTCCGCTACATGAAGATCTGGCTTTCTGGTGTGGAAACCGATCCCCTGCTGCGCTCCTATTTCATCATGCTGAGCGCGGCCGTGGCCAATCGCATGACGATCCAGAGCGCCTTTAAGGCCCGCCACGACAACGTCAAGAATGATCTCGCCGAGCTGGTGCGTCGCGGCCAGGCGCGCGGCCTCATCGATCCTGCCATCGATCCTGAAATCACCGCACTTTCCATTGGCTGCTTTCAGATCGGCACCGCCGTACAGCTGCTGCTCGATCCCGAATTTGACATCGCCGCTGTCCGCACGAGTGTCCTTGCGCTCCTGAGCCACGCTTTGCAGAGCCCGAACCGTCCCGCAAAATCCGAGCGGACGGGCGCGTCCAGCAAGGCAAAGCGCCGGACTGCCTCCCCGAAACCGCGCTCGTAGCCGGTCAGCTGCTCAGGCACCCTCGTTCGGATCCAGCGTGTGAATGACGAGCCCATCCATCTCCGCGGTCAGCCTGAGCTGACAGGACAGGCGCGAATTCGGCTTCAGCACCTCCAGAAGTGACAGAAGACTCGATTCATTCTTGGAAGCTGCGGCAAACCTGCCCAGCCAGGCCTCATCGACGACCACATGGCACATGGCGCAGGTGCAGGACCCGCCGCAGTCGGACGCCACTTCGGGAACATGATGCGCCAGTGCGGCTTCCATGACGGAAACTCCCGGCGCGGCCTCGATCGTTCGCGCCACGCCCCGCGAATCGATGAATGTCACGCGCACGCTCAAGCTCACACCTCTTCACTGAAGGCGGCGTTGCAGTGCCGAAGCTACCCCTTCACCGCGGCAGGCGGCTGGAGGAGCCCTTGGACAAATGCACCTTGCTGGCGCCCTGTCCGATCGCATGCTCCTGCCCCATCAGGCGCGCGAGACGGAAATACCCCAGCAGCACGAGGAATTTCACGATGGACACCCCCATGCTGGCAAGGCTGCCAAGGCTCACGCGCCGGGCGATGAAGCCACAGGCATCGCGGGTGGTCGCGGTATTGAGGATCGCTATCCAGTCGGCAAACTGGATCTTGACCTCATATTCCCACGGCGCCGGGGAGACGACGATACCCTTCAACGCCACAAAATCGTCCTTGCGCTCAACCGATGAGCCGCCAAGAGCGATCACCAGTTCCCTGTCCCCCAAACCTTCCGACCAGAATCTCATGATGCTGCCTGTGCCTTGCGAAAGCGTCCAAATGTTTTCTGATAGATGATGTCGAGCACGAGGCCCGGCAGCGCCAACAGCAGCCGCCCGACAAAGGGCAAGAGCACGCCTGGCCGTTCCGCCAGGAAGCGAGCAACAGCCGGCTTTGCCATCAGCGCCAGAAAGTCGCGCAGATCATCAGGGCCAAGCCGGATGGCGTAACGCCAGCACACCGGCTCAATGGTTCCTTCCATCATCAGCTCTGACGGCTCGACCTTAAGGCTGGCATCCGCCAGTTCAAGGGGAAGACGCTGCTTCCCAAGTCCGCGTGACCACACAATCACAGGAGGAATCCTTTCTGCCGGGCAGCCACGACCGCCTGCGGCTCCTGCCACCAGATGTTGAGTTTCATGGCTTCGGCCACGACCTTCGCCGCGTTGTAACCACCGCCAAAGGTGACCATGCCGCCCGGGAAGGTGCTGGCTCCACAGACGTAGAGATTGGCGATCGGCGTCTTGTAGGACGAGCACTGCACATTGGGCCGCGAATAGCCCATCTGCGTCATGACATAGGCGCCGTGCTTGAACGAACCACGCTTCATCTGCGGGATTTTCGCTTCGATGGAGAGCGGGGTGTAGTCATAGCGGCGCACTACCGAGGCCTGATCAAAGCCGGTGGTATATTCGGCAAGCTTGGCAATCAGCCTGTCGCCATAGGCGGCCGAGAGAGTCGTCCAGTCGCCCGTGTTGGGCGCATAGGGCACGCAGGCCTCGATGCGGCACACCGCACCCTCCTGATCGATTTCCCGCGGCGCCTGGGCCGGATCAACATCGGTGGTGAAGGTGACATGGCCGATGTCGTGGAGAATGCCCTCCTCCATGACTTCCTTGATATGCCGCACCACATCTTCGGGGCTTTCCACGCCGAAGATCCGGATGAAGGCCTTCTCGACCCCAGGGTCCTTGTCCTCGGCGAGGAATTTCGGCTTCTTGCGCAGCGCCAGGTGGCAGAGATAGAGCGAACTCTGCTCCCATTCCCAGGTTTTGGCGGTATTGGCGCACAGTCTGGACTGCTTGGCGACCTCGTCTTCGGGAATGAACTTGGCAAAGGTCGTGACCGGATCTGTGGTGGTCACCACGGTCTTCGCCATGATGCGGGTGATGGGGCCATCGGTACCGGTGGGGGCCACCTCAACGCCCTTCACCGCTCCGCTTTCCATGATGAAGCGTTTGACTTCGTGGTTCTCCATCACCTCCATGCCGGCGAGGATGCCTGCCTTCTGCAGGGTAGAGGACAACCGGTGTGATCCACCCCGCACCAGCGTCGCGTTGAGCATGCGGTTGAAATAAAGCGGAACAAGATAGGAAGAGTTGGTCTCCCCCGGATCTATGCCCCACATGCAGATCATGTAGAGCAGCATGGCGGTGAGCTCCTTGGTCTCAAAGCCCCAGCTCATCGCGATCTCATAGGGAGTCATTTCCGTAACATGGAGAATGCGCTTACCGAGATCGCTCTCCATATAGGTCGCAGCAAGCTGAGCCGAACCCACCGGTTTGCCGTAGGTTGAAGGGATCAGATATTCGTCGGAGATCTGCTTGTAGTCGAGATAGATCTCGCGGAAACGCTCGGCATCCTTCTGTGAGTGGCGGCGGATCGACGCCACACTTTTCTCAAGATCGGAATAGAGCGTGATGGCATCGCCGTTTTTCTTCAGCAAGGACACTTCCGCTTCGGGACGCAGATAGACGCAGCCATCGGCCTCAAGCCCGAGGTCACGGTAGGGCGGCGCCACATCCAGCATCAGCATGTAATTGGCGTGCAGATTGAAGCGGTAGCCGGAGAATTCCTCCGTCACCAGCGCCCCGCCGGTCTCGTGCCGGCGCTCCACCACAAGCACACTGGCTCCGGCCTTTTGCAGATAGGCAGCTGCGGTCAGCCCATTATGTCCAGCGCCAACGACGATCACGTCGTATTCCGATTTCTCAGCCATTCTTAGTCTCCTGCAAGTGGCATCAAGCCGCTGCCTTCGTATTTCTCAGTCCACCGTGAATTTTTGCGTGAAGCCCTCGCGCCGCCACAGTTCCTGCGCCGCCTGCATCGCCTTGGCGTTCCACCAGTCCGGTCGCGCCACACCGAGATCTGCGATGACCTCGCTCGCGGCGACATATCCTGCGGCCAGATAGGTGTAATTTCCGGGCCCGATCGACTGGCTGACATAGAAGCGGTCGATCGGGGTCTTGGGCGCGCCGCAGCCGGGGAACGGCTTCAGACTTCCCATCTGGTGCTCATGGACCGAGCCCGAGGGATGCATGTTGCCGCCACAATGCGGATTACGACGCACATAGTCATGGGGCGTATTGACGTAGCGGGCGACCTTGGCCGATGTGAGATTGGTGATGTACTCGGACAGCACGCCCTCGACCTTGTCGGCATAAGACTCACGGATGTCATCCCAGGCCGTGGGCCCGCCAAGCGGACGCAGTTCGTATGGCACATTGGCCCAGGTCTGGATGGTGTAGTGACCAGGAGGTGCCTGGGTGGGATCGGCGATACAGTAGTTGAAGCAGGCGCCCCAGGCGACCGGCGGATCAGGCGGCAGGTCACGCAGCATCACGCTGCTGACAAAGTCGGCGCCCTGGGCCATGGTGTCGGCGCCGAAATTGAAGATGAAGGTCTCGTTGACCTCGGGAAACCGTTTCGCGCAGGCAAAGTTCGGTTTCTCGTTGAGGACATAGTAATTGGCAAAGAGCGAGGCGCCGCGGTAGTCGAATTTTTTCAGGGAAAGGCGCTGGGAAGGGGTGAGATGCTCTTCGCCAACGAGTTTGTAGAAAGTCGGCTGCGCGCTCAGATTGGAAATCACGGCTCTAGACGCGCGGAATTCGGCATCTGGATAGGTGGCGTTGTGGGCCAGCACGATGCCCTTGGCCTCCTTGTTCTCGATGATCACCTTCTCGACCGGGCAGTTGTAGAAGATCTTGCCGCCGTGATGGACGAAGCAGCGCACCAGGGAATGGGTCAGATTGTGGCTGCCACCGCGCGCGGTCATCCCGTTCTCGACAGTGAAATGCAGGAAAATGGCGAGAACCGACATCGGACCCGCCAGCCGGCTGCCCAGAACCTCGATGCCACCGAAGGCCGTGTGGCTGAGGACGCCGGTCTTGATCTGTTCATTCTCAAAGAGACAGTCGACGAGCTCGAAAGCCGTCATCCAGATCCAGTCCTTGGGCATCACCGGAACCTGTTCATTCATCAGGATGCTAAAGAGCGCACCTTCATCGGTCGGCTTGACATAATGGGAGTTGTGAATGAACTCCGGCAGCTGGGGTCCGAAGAAATTCATGATCTTGCGGTAGGTCTCCGCGTCCTTGGGCGAAATGCGCTTCCAGGCTTCATAGGTCTCAGCGGCCGAACGGCGTGAGAAGAGGAGCGCATTGCCATCGCGGAAGGGATAGAAATAGCCATATGGCGAGCCCTTCGGCTTCAGCAGCTCGAGGCCAAACCTTTCCAGTTCAAGATCGATATAGGCTGGTCCGATATGGGGAAGGAGTTGCGAGGCGTGCAGGTTCAGCTTGGCGCCAGGCATCAGCACTTCTTCGGTGGCACAGAAGGTGCCCGATTCGTCACGCCGCTCGAAGATAGCGGTCTTGAAGCCGGCCTTTTGCAGATAGGCAGCTGCCGTCAATCCGTTGATACCGCCGCCAATAATGATGACATCATAGTTGGTATTCAGGGTCATCTCGTCCTCCTGCGGCGCGCCTTTGCGCACCACCTGCTCGTATCAGTCCACTGTGAAACGCTGTGTCACGCCCTCGCGCCGTAAGAGCTTGCCCGCACCCTCGAAGGCATTGGCGCACCACCACTCTGGCCGGGCCTTGGCAAGATCATCCATGATGACATTGGCGGTGAGTGTGCCGGCCGTGAGGGTGGTGTAATTCGAGGTACCGCCAGACTGACAGATGTAGAATTTGTCGATCGGCGTGCGCGGCGCATTGCAACCGGCAAACGGCTTCCAGCTCCACATCTGCCCTTCGGTGACCGAGCCGCTCGGATGCATGTTGCCGCCGCTATGGGGGTTGCGCCGGACGTAGTCGTGCGGCGTGTTCACATAGCGCGCGATTTTTGCTGTCTTCAGATTGGGCAGATAGCGGGCGAACACCTCTTCGACCTTGTCGGCATAGGATTCCCGCAATTCGTCCCACTTGGCAGGCCCACCCATTGACTTCAGTTCATAGGGCACGATCGCCCAGGTTAGGAGGGTGTACTGGCCGGGCGGGGCCTGGGTAGGATCGGCAATGCAGTAGTTGAAGGCCGCACCCCAGACGATAGGGGGATCAAGCGGAACATCGCGCACCATACAGGAGCTGACCAACATTTCGGCGTCGCTCATGGTCTCGGCGCCGAAGTTGTAGACGAAGGTGTTGTTGACCTCGGGAAACTTGGCAGCACAGGCAAAATCCGGCCGCTCATTGAGGACGTAGTAATTGGTGAAGAGGGTGGAGCCGCGGTAGTCAAAGCGCTTGAGCGCGACGCGGGCGGAAAGGGGCAGGTTCTCCTCGCCGATCAACCCGAAAAAGGTCGGCTTGGCGCTGACATCGCTGACGACGGCCATTTTGGCCCTGAACTCGGCGTCAGGATAGGTCGCATGCGAAGCCAGTACCACACCCTTGGCTTCGCCGGCCTCGATGATCACCTTCTCGACGTGGCAGTTGTAGAACACCTTGCCACCGTGATGAACGAAGCTGCGCACCAGCGAATGGGTAAGGTCATGGCTGCCGCCACGAGCAGTATAGCCTCCGTCAGCGCTGAATACGGTCAGGAAGTTGAGGACCGCGAGGGGACCGGCAAGACGGCTGCCGATGACATCAAGACCCGAGGTTCCGGCATAGCTTAGAATCGCAAGCTTGATCTTCTCGCTTTCGAACAGGCAGTCGACGAGCTGAAAGCCGGTCATCCACAGCCAGTCCTTGGGCATCACCGGCGCATTGCCCATATTGTCGAGAAATTCAAGAAAGCCCGCGTCGCTGTTGGGGCTTACATTGGACTGATGAAAGCTCCAGGGCGTGGTGGGACCGAAGAAATTGACAATCTTGCGATAGGTCTCGGCGTCCTTGGATGAGATGCGCTGCCAGGCCTCATAGGTTTCCCGCGCGTCCCGGCGCGAGAACAAGACCGCATCCCCATCGAGGAAAGGATAGAAATAGCCAAACCTGGCCCCTGGCGGGGCAAGCAGCTCAAGCCCGAAGCGTTCGAGTTCAAGATCCAGATAGGCCGGGCCATAATGGGGCATGAGGAGCGAGGCGTGCATGTTCAGCTTGACGCCTGGATGCAGCACCTCTTCGGTCGAACAGAAGGTACCGGTTTCATCGCGGCGCTCGAACAGCGCCACGCGCAATCCGGATTTCTGCAGATAGGCCGCTGTCGTAAGACCGTTGACGCCGCCGCCAATCACAATGACGTCGTATTCAGGGTGTGGACGGGTCATGGTCTTGCTTGCTCCCGGGCTCGCAGCCGTGTGGCAATGGCCAGGCCGCGGTCCTGCGGCTGTGCGCTGGCCGGCGCCCGCCATGCGGCGAACGGCGAAAGCGGCACGAGCCCTGTGGTAGATGCGCGACGAAGTGCCAACCTGATCCCCCAGCAGCAGCTAATTGATGCGTGTGAAAGCCAGTCTGACTCTATGACTTTTTTGTTTGTTGTCCAACCAATTTTTGTGCGACCAAATTGCACGTCTGCGTGTCATTCGCACAAGTCGTTCTCAGATTTTTGGCCGCCCCTCCTCGCCCGACCGATTTGGGCAATGGCAGCGGCTTTGGATTATGCGATGGCCTCACGCAGCGGGATACCGTCAACACGCCAGCCTGCGCCCGCCTCAAAAGCCTCCGTCCTCAAAGACCCAAGTTCGGGATGCCGAGCATCACACTGCCCTGCCTTTGACCACCCGCCGTCACCGTTTCAAGATCGATGCGGATGGCCGGTCTTGGCCGGGCTTGGTCTGCAATTTCTGATCCTTGTCGCGGCCCGCAACTGCGTGGCCCTGTTCGCGACCTAAAATGAATTCGGCCTCGAGACACAGGCTTGGGCTATCCCTGCGATTTGCGTGGTGGCAGGCAAGGCGCACCGGCTTCCGCTCTCCCGTGCCGCAAATTTTGTCTTCTAAGTACTGAAGGACTTAGGTCAGAGGTCAGAGGTCAGGCTTCATCGTTCCTGGTCTCAGGCGCAAGCCCGCCGGGCAAGCTGGCCTTCCTGCATCTGGTGAAACGTATGAGGCAAGGCGATCTCACATCGCATGACTTTCGCTTGCCCTTTAGGCGACATCGCGGGTGATGGGGCCATCAGTGGATTTGCGCCAGGGATTTTCTTTTTTTTCGCGCGTGACACCGGCCTCGAATTTTCCAACTGGCAGGCTCGACGACTACCTTTAAACGCCATCCGTTTGATCACGCGCGAGCAATGAACTGCAGGCCATGAAATAGCCGGGCGAAAATCTGCGGTCCTGACGATTATTTCCTCCGCTCAGGCCGTAAGACGTGAGCATCCGGGCAGCTTTCCCTTGGCCGCGTCGAAGGTCAACATGGTGGAACAGCCAGGCCCACTATAATGGGTCATCAGCAGACATTCGGCAAAATCTGCCTTGTCTTCCTCGTAGGCAAGCAAAGCCCGTTCGAGAGATCCCTTATCATCAAACTGCAGTTCTCGTGCTTCCAGGAGCAGTTTGAAGGCTCCCATCACTTCGGCCTTTGCCAAGCCGGCTTGCAACTGCAACACCCACTCGCTCTCCAAAACCCTCAGCAAGCTTGCCAGCAAAGGCTCGGCCATCTTCCTGGCCCGGTCAATTTCAGCCTTTGCAGTCCTAGCGCGATGGGCATCATCCTTCAAGAGCAGCCGCACCCATACACTGGTGTCCAGACCTTGCACGTCAGCGCGTCATATCGGCGACCGAGAGAGACTTTCTTCCTGGCTTGCGGAGCGCGCCAAAGAGATCGCCCTGGACGCGTGTCTTCGCCCGCATGATCACCTTGCCGTCAGGCAACAGCCAAAAATGAAGTCTGTCATGCCTTTCAAACCCAAACCGTCCCGCATTTTCTTTGGGATGGTGCCCTTGCCCTCACGCGTCATCGTTGCAGTGGACATGAGAGATCCTTTTACAAAAATGAGTTTCGTAAAGACTTTGGCAAACCTCAATTGCAGATCGGGGTACGCGAGGGGTGACACCGGACACAGGCTGGCCGGGGCTTAAAGGCCAAGGAGGGTGCAAAGCGGCATGTATGCCCGCTTCGGGCAACTCCCGCCTCCTCTCCCCCCGGCGCTAACGTCCTGACCAAGCACCAGAAGCGGCCTCCTGCCCTCCAACAGCGTATTGAGCGCGCGGCCCGTCGCTGCACCCGGCCACGCTGGGGATGGGCCTGCCGCGAATGTGTCCCTCACCCAACATGAACTTTATGCAATGAAGGCCTAAGATTGAAGCGGTGCTGCAGCCTTCCTATCTTATGTGCGCAGAGGGAGGGCGGGGGCATTATGCTAAGCATAGAACATCTGACGCATGTCTATCCGGGAGGCGTACGCGCCCTCGATAATGTCAGCCTTACGATCGACCCCGGCATGTTCGGTCTTTTGGGGCCCAATGGCGCCGGCAAGTCAACCTTGATGCGTACCATTGCGACGCTGCAGGCGCCGAGCAAGGGCACGATCCGCTTCAAGGATATCGACGTGATCGCAGAACCCGAGAAGCTGCGGCGGGTACTTGGTTATCTGCCGCAGGATTTTGGCGTTTATCCGCGGGTATCCGCATACGACATGCTCGATCACATGGCGACGCTGAAGGGCATCGCCGGGCGCGGCGAAAGACGCGATACGGTCGAAACGCTTCTGCAACAGACCAATCTGTGGACAGTGCGCAAGAAGGCGATCGCCGGCTTTTCAGGCGGAATGCGGCAGCGCTTCGGCATCGCCCAGGCCCTCATCGGCCGGCCCGAGCTTCTCATCGTGGACGAGCCGACTGCGGGCCTCGATCCGGAAGAACGTAACCGCTTCCTCAATCTTCTCGCCGAGGTGGGCGAAAGCGTGGTGGTCATTCTGTCGACGCATATCGTCGAGGACGTGGCCGAACTGTGCTCGCGCATGGCGATCATCGCCGAAGGTCGTATTGTGGCACAGGGTGTGCCGACCGAACTGATGGCGCAACTAAAGGGTCGCATCTGGCGCAGGATCATTCCGAAGTTGGAACTTGACGACTATCGGGCACGCCACCTCGTAATCCTGACCCGCCTCGTGGCGGGTGAGACCATGATCCATATACTCACGGACTCTGATCCCGGCGAGGGCTTCACGCCGGTGGAGGCCGGTCTCGCGGATCTTTATTTCTCGACGCTCGCTCATCTACGCCAGGCGGCCTGAGGCGCCCATGCTCCGCAAAATCGCCGCGTTCGAGCTGCGCTATCAGCTCTCCTCGCCTGTCTTCTGGGTGTCGCTCGTCGCTTTTTTTCTGATTACCTTTGGCGCCACAACAATTCCGGAAATCCAGATCGGTTCCAAGGGCAATACCTTCATCAACGCGCCTTTTGCCATCATTCAGGTCACAATGGTCATGAGCATCTTCGCGATGTTCATCGTTACGGCCTTTGTCGCCAATGCCGTAATTCGCGATGATGAAACGGGCTACGGCTCCATCATCCGCGCCACGCCTATGGCAAAATTCGATTATCTTTTTGGTCGTTTTTTGGGAGCCTATCTGACGGCGCTAATCATTTTTGCCGCGGTGCCACTTGCGATCGCGATCGGCTCACTGATGCCGTGGCTCGATCCAGCCAAGATAGGTCCGTTCCGGCCGCTTGATTATCTTTATGCCTATGTGGTCGTGGGAGCGCCGACGCTTTTCCTGCTTTCGGCCATTTTCTTCGCAATGGCTACTATCACCCGTTCGATGATGGCGACCTATCTGAGCGTGGTCGCATTCCTCATCCTCTACATCGTTCTTATCCAGTGGTTCAAGCAACCGCAATACGATCACATCGTGGCCCTGGCCGAACCTTTCAGCAGCGGCGCGATCCACCAGTTGACGAAGTACTGGACAGCGTCCGACCGTAATACCAGGTTGCCGCAACTTTGGGGTTTGATCGCCGTGAACCGGGCCATCTGGCTCGGCATCTCGATGGTCTTCCTCGCTCTGGCATACGCCGTGTTTGGCAGTGGGAAGCGGGGAACCAGACATGAGGTCAAGGCCACGGCGGCCGCCACGCCACCGCCCGCCCAAATCGGTGTGCTGCCCTCGCCCCGTTTCGACAGACACGTCAGGCGCATTCAGGCCCTTGCCTGGGCCCGTTTCGAAATGCGGCAGGTATTCCGCAGCCCGGGTTATCTCGTGCTTCTGGCGCTGGGTCTCGTAAACGCCGGTGGCGCCATGTGGATGATCGACGAAGAGCGTGGCTTTCACCTCTTGATGGTGACACGTCGCATGATTGAGGCTCTGCAGGGTGGCTTCACCTTCGTTGTCATCCTCATCGCGATCTATTATGCGGGTGAACTCGTCTGGCGCGATCGCGACCGGCGCACGAACGAGATCTTTGACGCCTGCCCGGTGCCCGACTGGGCCTTCGTGCTACCGAAGATCGCAGCGATCGTCCTCGTGCTGCTCTCCACCTTCCTGATTGCGGTGGTGGCGGCTGTGACCATACAGACGCTCAAGGGGTATTACGACTACGAGCTCGGTCACTATATCGTCTGGTATGTGCTGCCGCAGACCGTGACGGCGGTTCAGATCGCGGTTCTGGCCGTGTTTGCCCAGGCGCTGTCGCCCAACAAATATTTCGGCTGGGGTGTCATGGTGCTCTATCTCGTGGCACTCCTGGCTCTGCCGGCCATGGGCTTCGAACATCACCTCTATCTTTACGGCACCACGAGCAGCGTGCCGCTGTCCGACATGAACGGCGAGGGCCGGTTTTGGATCGGGCGCGACTGGTTCGACATTTACTGGTCAGCCGCTGCACTGGTGTTGACGATACTGGCCTTTGCGCTATGGCGGCGCGGGACTGAAACCCGACTGACGCCACGCCTGGTGCGTCTGCCCCGGCGCCTTTTTGGCCCGGCCGGCGTCCTTCTTGCTGCGGGCCTGGTACTCATGGCTGGCAGTGGCGCCTTCATTTATTACAACACCAACATTCTGAACCACTACCGCACCAGTACCGGCAACGACGCGTACAAAGCCGATTACGAAAAGGCACTGTGGAAATATCACACCCTGCTGCAGCCGAAGATCACCGCTGTTACGCTGAACGTCGCGCTTTATCCGCACCGGGTCCGCGCTGTCACCCACGGCAGTTATACGATCGAGAACCGCACCGGCAGGCCACTCAACGTCGTCCACATCCGCTGGGACCGCGATCTCAAGATGAAGCATCTCGTTGTCGAAGGCGCGCATCTGGAAAAAAATTATAAGCGCTTCCACTATCGCATCTATGCCTTCGATCGGCCGCTGAAGCCCGGCGAGATACGCCATATCCGCTTCACGACGGTGCTTGAAGAAAAGGGCTTTCGCAACAGCGGAAATCTCACGCGCATCGTGGCCAACGGGACCTTCATCAATAATGATGAGATCGCACCGATCATCGGCATGGACCGGGACGGCCTGCTGCACGACCCCGCCACAAGGCGACGCTATGGTCTGCCCTCACAGCTACGCCCACCCAAGCTGGGAGACAGGAGCGCGCGCCGCTACAACTATGTGGTACACGATGCCGACTGGGTGACCTCGGACATTACCGTCTCGACCGACGCGAACCAGACACCTATCGCACCTGGCTATCGCGTCTTTGATGTCACATCGAACGGAAGGCGCACGGCGCGCTTCGAATCCGAAGCCAAGATCCTGAACTTCTTCTCAATCCAGTCGGCCCGCTACAAGGTTAGGCGAGACAGCTGGCACGGCATACGCCTGGCCGTCTACTATGATCCCCACCATCCCTACAATGTGGAGCGCATGATCCGTGCGTTGAAGGCCGGGCTCAGCATCTACACCAAAGTTTTCAGTCCCTATCAGTTCCATCAGGTCCGCATTGTTGAGTTTCCGGATTACCGTAAATTCGCGCAATCCTTCGCCAATACGATTGCCTATTCGGAAGGCATCGGCTTCATCCAGAATTCCGCCAAAGTCGTGTCGGATCCGCGCTTGATCGACATGGTAACCTTCGTCACAGCGCATGAGCTGGCCCATCAATGGTGGGCCCATCAGGTTGTGGGTGCCGATATGCAGGGGGCCACGATGCTGTCCGAAACCTTCGCGCAATATTCCGCGATGCTGGTGATGGAAAAACTCTATGGCCCCTCACATGTACGTAAATTCCTGAAATATTCTCTGGACCACTATCTGCGGGCACGAGGCAGTGAGGAGATCGAGGAGCTGCCGCTCGAGCGCGTCGAAAACCAGCCCTATATCCATTATGACAAGGGCGCGATGGTGATGTACCGGCTGGAGCAGACGGTTGGCGAAAACGTCGTCAATCGGGCCTTGCGTCAATTACTGGCGAACTATGCCTTCAAGCCCGCGCCTTACCCTTCATCGACCGATTTCATCCGCTATCTGCGCGCGGCGGCCGGGCCAAAATATAACCAGCTCATCACCGACCTGTTCCAGAAAATTACCATCTATGATCTGCGCGCCCGGTCGGCTACCTGGAAGAAGCGGAAGGACGGCAAATTTGACATAACGCTCACCGTTGAGGCCCATAAATTCTATGCCGACGGCAAGGGCAAGGAAACGCAAACACCGATGCAGGAGGATGTCCCGGTCGGCGCCTTTACCATACGTCCCGACGCGGCCGGCTTCGGAAGTAAGTCCGTCCTCGCCTGGCAGATTGTGCCCATCCACACCGGCACTCAGATCGTGCATCTGGTGACCGACAAAGTCCCTGCCTTTGCCGGGATTGATCCTTACGTCGAGTGGATCGACCGCAATCCGGACAACAATCTCATCGCGGTAGGAGCCGCTGGCGGCTCATAGCGCCGCGGCAAAGGTGCCTCGTATCAGTCGTACCGCTTGGTGAAGGTCAATGGGGCCGTCCGTGTCAGGGCTGGATCGGTGACGGGGCCGCTTAGGGAGCTTGATCCGGAAACCAGAGAAGCACCACCGCATCTGCACGAAGGAAATTGGGAGCACGTACACTCGAAACTCTCACATCGTCTCACTTCCATTTTGGTCCACCTGCTGCCCGGAGTGGGCGCAGATACGCCCGGACAGCCTTGTGTGCATGTGGTGTTGACGGGGAATGAACTGTAACGCCAGCCCTGTGGATGCTGCCAGGACCTCCGCCATTGACTTGGCATTTCCTTCAGCTTCCATTCTCTCGATCCTTCGGGACCCGCCCTGCTGCGTTCCGCTGCACGTAACGTCTAGCGACCGGCAGACGCCAACCACGGCGAATGGCCATAAGGCGCAGCCCAAAGCAAAGAAGGGCACCTACGATTGTTGTGGCAGTCGGAGGAATGTGGAGAAACTGTCCACTTACCACCACTGCAGCGGCCGCCAGGGCGGCCAATGCATAAATATCAGAACGCAGTACATTGGGAATTTCGGCCACCAGGATGTCACGCATCATCCCGCCACCGATGCCGGTTAGCATTCCAAGCAACGCCGCCATGACCGGATTTAGCCCGAACGCAAGCGCCTTTTGTGTGCCTGAGACAGCGAAAAGCGCCAGCCCCGCCGCGTCGAAGAGGAGCACGGCGCTGCTCAGCTTGTCGACCGCCGGAAACCAATAGAAGGTGATCACCCCGGCAAGGATCGAGACTGCCAGATACCGCCAGTCCTCGATCGCAGCTGGCGGCACGGACCCGATTAAAACATCGCGCGTAATTCCACCGAAATTTCCGGCGACAAACGCCAGCACCAGTATACCAAACAAATCCAGCTGGCGCTTTACCCCGGCAGTTGCCCCACTGATGGCAAAAACAAAAGTACCAACGAGATCAAGCACCTGCAGCAACAGCGCTTCTGGTCTAGGGTCTACCATAGCAACTCTCACAAACCTCTACGGCGCCAGCCATGCTAGCGCGACGACAACCAGTGTCTCAACGCCAGTTTCCAAAGTCGGGTGTATTACTGGGGCAAATTGGGGGCTATGGTTGACCGGCAGCTTGTTAAGTGTTCCGTTTGCTTTTGCCTTTGCATAGGTTTCCGGATCCGTGCCGCCGACGAACCAGAATACCGACGGAACCTGCCAGGCCGTGCAGAAACAGCCGACCTCCCCGCTCGCCGGGGCCGGTCCAATGGCGTGATCTCTGGTTTGCGTGGAGCGCCGGACGCCTCGGGTTCAGCGTTGACGATCCGCTCGATCGCTGCCACCTCGCGCGAGACTACAGTCTGCCGCCGCATAACCGTCGCTGCGGCCATGACAACGGGATCAATGGCGGCCTGTGGCATTGATCCGTGTTCGCCTCGGGCTTCTTCCCCACACGGCGTCAAGGCGCCGGGTCAGGCGTCTCACGACGGCCGCCCCTACGTGCAGTTACCTCCAGCTCGCGGTTACTACCAACTCGCCCCGCGAAGAACTTTCACCTCCCATCCAGTGCCCATGCCATGCACACCACGGTCATCCTCAGTGCCGGGGCCGTTTACTGCTTGAGATTTCTTGATCTTGCTGGACATAACAATAATGATGAGTTTCCGACGCCTTCGCGGTTAAACTCCCGGGGGTAGATGTCCCATCATTGTTGGCACAGAGGGGAATGCCCGCGCACATCTCATTCGGGTAGCCTCACCAGCTCGATGGAACGAGCAGGTACCCGGAGACTGGATCGTGATCGGGAGCCGCGAGGTGATACGGGAATATAATATAAGTTTCCGGAACAGTACGCGAAAAGTAGGAGAAGGATGTCTAAATTGGCTTCCAGAGACCAACGGCTAAGGTGGGAACTGTCTAAGGGCGGGCGTTTCCGCAGGTTTTATTGACCATTTATGCTGGTCGCATCGAACACAGAATTTGAATCTAGAAATTACTCATAGTAACATTCGTCCCTACTTCAGTGATTGAAAAGGGCTCCCGCCAGCGGGCGTACAATTCAGCGGTGACGATGCTTATCAGGCGCGATAAAGTGCCATTGCCATAGTAAAAAGGCTGCAGGGATCATAAGCAGGGTCAAAAGCAGTGCGCTCACCATACCACCTATCATTGGCGCAGCGATGCGGCGCATGATCTGCGAACCGGTTCCTCCACCAAACATGATTGGAAATAACCCGGCAATTATGGCGGCAGCCGTCATCGAGATCGGCCGTAGACGAAGAAGCGCTCCGTCACGGACCGCATCGCGCAAACCCTTAAAGTCTGGTTTGAGCGCTTGAGCCGCGCAACCCGCGAGATAAGCGCGAACCGACTGATTAAGATAGACCAGCATCACGACCCCGGTCTCTGCGGTTACACCCGCCAATGCGATAAAGCCAACAGCAACAGCAACGGAAAGGTTGTAACCCAGGAGATAAAGAAACCAGAGCCCACCTGAAATAGCCATTGGTAGCGTGCCAAGGATTAAAAATACCTCTGCCAAGTTACCGAAGGCCATAAAGAGCAGAAGCGCGATCAGAAACACTGTCAACGGCACCACAATCCGTAGCTCTTTCTTGGCCTTCTGCATGTAGGCGTATTGACCAGACCAGTTGAGCGTATAGCCCTGAGGCAGTCGTATCTTTTGGGCCACGAGCTTCTTGGCGGCAGCAACGTAAGAACCGATGTCACGGCCATGAATGTCGATATAAGTCAATCCGGTTAGCTCTGCGCCTTGGCTTTGGATCATGGATGGTCCATCTTCGATCCGCACATGAGCGACATCACCAAGCACGATGTTTTGACCGCTGGCGGTGACAAGAGGCAGCCGACGCAGACGGGCCAGCGTATTACGCCAGGCCTGCGGATAGCGCAGGTTGATGGGATAGCGTTTCACGCCTTCGATGGTCTGGCTGATATTCATGCCACCAATAGCCGTTTGTACGACTTCCTGGACGCCGGCCATATTAAGACCGTAGCGGGCAGCCTTGTTGCGCTCGACGTCAATCTTGATGTAGCGGCCGCTATCGACGCGTTCGGAGTAGACGGACGCAGTGCCTTTGACATGCGACAGTATTTTCTCGAGCCTAGCACCGATGCTCTGGATCTCCTTCAGACTGGGACCGTTGACCTTGATCCCAACAGGCGTTTTGATGCCCGTGGACAACATATCGATGCGGGTCTTGATGGGCATTTCCCAAGCATTGGTTAGACCTGGGATGTGAACGCGCTCTTTGAGCATGCGTTCGACCTGCTTCGCAGTCACGCCCTTTGGCCACTGTGTCCTGGGCTTGAAGCGGATCACAGTCTCAGCCATCGAGAGTGGGGCAGGATCGGTTGCGGTCTGAGCGCGACCCATTTTTCCGAAGGCCGATTTGACCTCAGGAACGGTCATGATCAACTTGTCGGATTGCTGCAAAACCTGACGGGCCTTGTCGGCGGATATTCCCGGACGGGCGGAGGGCATGTAAAGAAGCGTGCCCTCGTTGAGCGGTGGCATGAACTCCGATCCGAGGCGGGACGCCGGCCACCATCCGGAGATGATGACGACCAGACCAAATAGTATGACTGGCCATGGCTTTCTGACCGCCATCTCGATCACAGGCCGGTAGAGCAGGCGAAATATGCGGTTGATCGGATTGTCCTGCTCTGCAGAGATGCGCCCGCGAACGAGATAGCCCATCAGGACAGGGATCACAGTGACGGCAAGGCCGGCGGCTGCCGCCATAGCATATATCTTGGTATAGGCAAGCGGCGAAAACATCCGCCCCGCCTGACCTTGCAGACTGAGCACCGGGATGAAGCTCAAAGTTATGATCAGCAGCGAGAAGAATAGCGGTGGCCCCACTTCGGTTGTGGCATTGGCGACAATCTGCCATCGGTTAGCGGCGGTAACCTGTTCCCGCTCAAGGTGCTTGTGCAGGTTTTCTATCATCACGATAGCGCCATCGACCATTGCGCCGATCGCGATCGCAATCCCACTCAACGACATGATGTTAGCATTGAGGCCCTGCCACCACATGATAATGAAAGCAACCAGAATACCAAGCGGAAGGCTGACGATGGCCACCAGAGACGAGCGAAAATGAAACAGAAACACGCCACAGATGAGGCTTACGACTATGAATTCCTCGAGCAATTTTTCGCGCAGGTTGACGATGGCGCGATGAATAAGGTGCGCACGGTCATAGGTTGGCACGATCTTCACGCCTTTGGGCAGGCTCGGCTTGAGCGTAGCGAGCTTAGCCTTGACGGCACGGATAACCTTTTGCGCATTGGCGCCTGCGCGCATGACTATGGCGGCGCCCACCACCTCACCTCGCCCATCCAGATCGGAGATACCATTGCGAATCTGGGGTCCAAATCGCACCTGCGCCACATCCTTGAGCTGTACCGGTACGCCATTGGCGCCAAGCTTCAAAGGAATCGCGAGTAGGTCCCTGAGGCTTTTGACATAGCCATTGGTACGTACCATGTACTGGGCCTCTGCCAGTTCGACCACCGCGCCGCTGGTTTCCTCATTGCCCCGCTGAATTGCCCGCTTGATCTCGGTAAGGGTCAGGACACAGGCGCGAAGTTTGTCTGGGTCAACCACCACTTGATATTGCTTGACCATGCCGCCGATTGTGGCCACCTCTGCTACCCCTGGTACCGTCTGCAGCTGATATTTCAGAAACCAGTTCTCCAGGCTGGTTAGCTGCTCCAGATCGTGCCGCCCGCTGCTGTCGGTCAATGCATATTCGTACACCCAGTCAACCCCGGTGGCGTCGGGTCCAAGGCTGGGATGCGCGGCAGGGGGAAGACTGCCTGAGACCCGGCTGAGATATTCCAGAACTCGCGAGCGCGCCCAATAAAGGTCGGTGCCGTTCTTGAATATTACGTAAACGTAGGAATCACCAAAGAATGAGTAACCCCGCACGGCCTTGGCGCCGGGCACACCCAGCATCGCAGTTTCCAGCGGGTAGGTGATTTGATCCTGCACCACTTGCGGTGCCTGCCCGGGAAAGGGGGTCTTGATGATGACTTGCACATCGGAGAGATCTGGTATGGCATCAACTGCGGTGTGGGTAACCGCGTAAAGACCGGTCACAACAATGAATACCATGGCCAAAAGCACGTAACTGCGGTTCTTGAGTGACCAGCGGATCAAGGTGGCGATCATCGGGCTCGCTCCTGTGCCGATGACATGTTGCTCTGCCGACCTCGCCCTTGACTCTGAGAGGGAGACGCGCCGGAATTGCGGGATGCTCCCCCGCGAGGAACCATCCTCGGCGCCATAGACCGTAAGGCCTCATTTTCCGCGTCCACGCAACGCTTGCGACTGGCCCCGAGGCCCAGTGCTGCAGCGCGAACATTCGCTTCCGAATCGATCAGAAACTGCGCGGACACCACAACCTTCTCACCGGGTACCAGGCCTTTGAGGATCTGCGTTCGCCCATCTGAACTATAGCCGGCACGTACCGGGCAGATGTCGAATCGCCCCCCACCTAGTGCGACGGCAACCCGTTCACTCTCGCCGGTGTGGATCAGGGCCGAGTTCGGGATCAGTACAGTATTGGGTCGCGGCGCGGCGAGAATGGCAATCCGCGCGTACATGTTTGGCTTGAGTTTGCCATCGGCATTGTTGAGTCGAACTCGGACTTTTAGGGTACGTGTTGCGGCACTCATTAGGGGATAGACGTAGTCCACCCACCCCCTGCGAATGTGGCCGGGAAATGCAGTGAAGTGGGCGATTACCTTCTGGCCAACGTGGACGCGGGCGGCGTCTCTTTCATCCACTTCCCCAATCACCCAGACGGTCGACAGATCTGCCAGCTGCATGATTTGCGTCTTGGGTGTAACATAGGAGCCTTTTCGTACGCCCAAATCTACGACGACGCCATTGCTTGGCGCGTAGCGCGCCACATCGCGACTAACGCGATGACGACGTTCAAGCTCACCAATCTGCCGCCTTGAAACTCCCAGTGCACGCAGTCGTTGGCGCGCAGCTGCGATGAGATCCAAAATTCCGCTGTTTATATCGGCTAGATACTCGTTCTGTGCCGCGACCAGTCGGGGAGAGTAGAGCTCATAGAGGAGTTCGCCCCTGGTGACGCTGTCGCCCACACTCTCGACATTGAGCGTCTGGACCCAGCCACCTACGCGGGTTGAAATTGTGCTCAGCCTGTTATCATCATAGCCGACATAGCCTACGGTCCTGATCCGCCGCGTCATGGTCCCCACGCGCACAGGCGCCACACGAACCCCAATATTGTCAACAACTCGTGGCGAAATCCGCACGTCGATCGAGGCTTTTCTACCCTCCGCTTCGGCATAGACCGGCACCAGCTTCATGCCCATGGGGTCCTTGCCGGGCTTGTTGCGTCGATAGTTAGGCGCCATGGGTGATACCCAGTAGAGCGGCTTACGCTCTAAGGGCCTTGTTACCGAGCTGGTCGGACTATGCCTGCCGATGATCACGCCTACGCCACCGGCGATGAGAACAAGAGCGGCCGTGAAGGCGGTGGCGATGCTGAGTTCACGGCGGTTCATGGATGTTGCTCCCTTGTAGTGAAGACGGCGCCACCAGTTTCGTAATCGAGGGCGGCAAGCCTGGTGTAGAGATCAGCGCGAGTGCGCGCTCGTTCAAGCTTGATCAAGAGATCCTGCTGCTCTGCAACGATGAGTTTGTGGAAATCACCAGTACCCGCACCGTAGTCAGCTTCAGCGGTCTTAAGCGAAAGGTCCGACAAGGGCACTAGTTGGCGATTGTAAAGCGAAAGCGAGGCGCGGGCCTGCTTTACTCCCGCAAGGCTCCCCTCGAGAGTGTCCAGCAGCTGCGCACGCAACGCGATAACGTCTGCTTCGCTCCTACGCAGCCTTGCGTGTGCCTCCTCTACCTCGCCCTCATGCCGGCCACCGATGGGGATGTTGAGGCTAACCCCGACATCAGGTTGCATCGGGGCAGGTGACATGAAGGTATTTTCGCCTGCAAAGAGCGTAAAGCTTGGATAGAGCGCGTCACGCGCTAACTTTACGCGCTCGCTATTAGCTCGCACGTTAGCACCAAGACCTCTCAGAGCCGGATACTGCGAGAGTGCAGCCCGCTTCAGGTCGGTGAAGTGAGGCACATAAACCTCGACGGGAAGCGTAGTAGGTACGGCCACCGGGCGCTCGGGTGAAAAGTCGAGCAGCGTGTTGATCTTTGCCCGAACGACGTGCTGACGCCGCACCAGCTCCAGCGCTTGATTTTGGAGTCGCAACAACTCGACGTCCGCCTGCAAAACATCACGTTGCGATTTTTTTCCCACTTCATAGGCTGTGCGAACAACATTTTTCAGGCGTTCAACAAGAATTATGCTGGAGTCATTGATGGCGATGGCTCGGTGAACGTAATACCAGTCCGCGTAAGCGGCGCGGGCTTCCGCAGCAAGCTTAAGACGCAGGTCAGAAATCTGATATCGTGCAGAAGTGGCGTCGGCATGGGCGGCAGCACGGCGTAGCGTCAAGGTACCAGGCCAGGGAATATGCTGACTGATCTCAATGCTCTGCCTATATCCCATCGCAAGACCGATAGTTGCCGGAGCCGACATATAGGAAAGTGTTGGATCTTGCAGTGCGCCGGCTGCATCTAGGCGCGCCGTCGCCTCGTCATAGGCTGCGTCCTGCACAACAAGTTCAGGATTGCGCACGAGCACTTCACGTACTAACTGTTCTGGATAAAGCACATGCTGTACGGCTGGTGCCGCCTTCGCCAACCCCGCTGCTGCCAGAGCGCCGAAAAGAAGAACCCCCGTGACTAATCTGACATGCGCCAGGTTGAGCATTCCAATAGCTCCTCCGTGGACCAGACGCCCTACCATGCCAGTTGCTGTACCGGCAGAGGATCCGGACGGATTACAGAGCGGACTTTCCCTGCGCAAATTAAAGCGATCCTCTCCTCTGGCAGCAGTCCGGATTAGCCCAAAGCAGAGAAATTCCTCGGAGCTAGTTGTGCGCGAAGGGATGTAACCCCCTGGGCAGCCAACCCTTGGCCTGACTATTATCCGTATACTGACTTTTATGGGGCGGATGAAGACTTCGTGCGCCGTGGCGGCTCCTGCCACGATCGCTCTGAAATGGGACCTATTCCTCATGGCTATCCCTCTGGGCAGCGCTGCGGGGGACCCGCAGGCCTGGCGACGAGATCGTTCACGGAGGGGAGGCTACTGGTCGCGGAGATGGTGAGTGGAGCCTACGGCTCGCACGCCACACACAAGAGAAGTTGCATTCCAGGCGGCACGCCAGAAGCTACCCAGTCATGCGTCAGAGGATCGGCGGGGGATTGTCAGGGCGAGGTGTTAATCCGAATTTCGGAGCTTGGATCAGCCATAATTTTGTGGTGGCTATTGTGACAGGCAACAGGATCACCGCACCGGTGGGAACTATCCCAGGCGCGAAACAATTAAGTAGCCCAGAGCAGACCTTCAGGCCGTGGCACGGGGTCATCTGCCTCGAACACGGCATGGTCTTATGAGAGGTCACGGCTGGTAGCGCGGTGCACGTTGTGACACACGGGGTACTGAGAACCAGCGTCATCGGCATCGCCATGACGTCCGGTTCGACGGCGACCAGAAACATCAGCGCGATCAGGAAAGCCTTGAGCTTTTTCAGCACGAAAATCCTCACATCTAAGCTCAATCCTAAAGATGTGCTTCTTGTCCCACAATGAACGGCTTTGTCACAATCCATCTATATCGAGGTGTATGATAGTGCGCCAATTCATCCACGTCTTTTCTGACCCACGTCCCGAAACCTCAGGCCACCATCCACGGGTGGTTCAATCTACATTGAGTGAGGCCATTCGCTCTGCCGCAGACAACCGCATGCCTCGCGGCATTTCACAGAACCGAGCAAAAGCTGCCCTTCTTATTTAGTGCATCTGCAACACACTAAAGACAATTTACATTTCATAAATGCCAAAGTCACGTAGGCAATTTTTAGTGGTCGCTCTTGGCGCCATGAAAGGTACTGTGGCGTTGCCACTATATTATTTTATTTAAATATTTCAGTCACTTAGAGCCAGGACGGCGTTCCGATCTTGCTACATATATCTTGGTTAGCTGATTAACTCCGCCAGAGATTTCGGCAAGGAAAGTCCTGCAGCATGCCATGATCGGCGCCGGTGACCGGGGCACGAGCCTCAGGCATGCAAAACACAATTTCCCCATATCAGCCGTCGCTCTGGCTGTGATAGTCGGCGAAGTAGCAGCGTCGCATAGCGGTCCCGCCCTTGAGGACCTGAACATCGCGTTAGGCATGGCCTGAGAGAACAATCCGAAACCAGGCGCGGCAATAGTCACGCTCGATGATAACCGATGAAATGACCACCGATGACACTTCCGGAACGCGGCGGCCGTTTGCGGCTTGAATCTTGTTGGCGATCAGAAACAGATTGCGTTGCGGGAACATCAGGTAATCTGAGCCACCAGCAATTCTTCCGGCGAGATATTGAGCTGCGGTTTCCAGCAGGTGAGATGCGGGCCGTCGGCTGGAGCGCGGACAAGAGGAAGTCCTAGGTCGACGCGGCGGAATATTTTCTTGCTACCCTCGGCTGACCATCAATCTCCTGCCAACCTTCACTGGTGTCGTCCGAACAAATCCCAGGATCTCTTTCCTCGCGGAAAGGACAGGGCAGATGTTTCAGCGGCGCACCGACAAAATGCCCGCCCAGAGATCACTCTGGACGGGCATATTGGTTTCACAGGAGACTTATGTTCAGAAGAACTTATAGCTGAAAGTTATGCCATAGGTCCGGGGCATGCCGGTGTAGTGCACGAGCACGTCGTTCACGTGGGCTGCGCCAGTCCAGTAATATTGGTCAAACACGTTATGGGCCCAGATCTGGAACGTCCACTTGTCGGTCTCAACGCCAGCGCGCAGATCGACGAGCGTGCGTGCCGGAATGTCGAGTACGTTCGGTGGCAACAACGCGGAATTGCGATCATAAAAGAAACCGCTCGTGCCGCTCTGATAGTTGATGTTGGTCCCGACAAACCCCATCAGCATACCCTTGAGCGGCCACTCATAGGAGGCACCAAGGTTTCCTGCCCATTTGGGTGTTGAGGGGAAGGCCTCGCCAGTCAGATTGGAGTACTGATTGAAGGGGTCGAAGTTGTAGAACTGCCCGCCCACACAGTTTGGCCCGGCCGAACAACCATCAATCTGACTCTGTACGAAGGTGACGGCAGGATTGAGGCTAAGGCCGGGGATCGGCATCCAGTCGGCGGAAAGCTCGAAGCCCTCGATATGCGATCTTGGAACATTGATCAGCTTGGGCAGGGGCCCGAACACCGGGTCAACAATGGCGCCCAGAAGCTGCTTGTCTTTATAGTCGTAATAGAAGGCCGCCCCGTTCAGCTGCAGCGTATCGTGTATCAGGGTGGATTTGAAACCCACTTCGTAGGCCAGAAGGCCTTCCTGCCTGGCTGGGGCCAATTGCGTGTAGCTTGAGGTTGCAACCGTCGGGTAAGCGCCTTCCTTCCAACCCTGACTGATGTTGAAATAAAGCAGGGTTCCCCGCCACGCCTTCCAGTTGAGGCCGGTGCGCCAGGAAACATTGTTCTGGTCGAGCGTGCCGGTGAAATACTGAGGATTGAAGGTTGGTCCCGGACCCGTCGTTGCGCACTGGCCCGGCCCCACATTGACGCCATTGCCGCCGGGCGACGCCCCAGGTTGCAGATATTGGGCTGGGGTGATGTTGCCGTGCAGGAGCTCCAGAAGATTCTGGATCTGCTGCGATACTGTCGCCCAGGTGCCGTCCCCGCCATCATTGCCGCAGCCGTGGAAACTCTTGTTGGTCTGCGTGTAGCGCGCACCAGCCTGGAACGTGAGGGTGCGGGTAATCGGGTACTGCATGTTGGCGTAGCCGGCGTAGATCGAGGTCTGCTGCTGATCTACGGGCTGGGTTGGACCCAGATAGGTGAAATAATAGAGCGGCACCCCGGTGAGGTTAATGCCGGTGCAGTTGAAGACTCCGCACAACACAGACCCCGGCAACGCCGTGGGGCTTGCGGTTGAACCACCATAGGTCTGCAGGAAGTGGTCATAGGTGCTGTCCGACTCATAATTGCCGCCCACCATCCAGTGGCCCTTGCCGCTGAAGTTACCGGACACGCGCAGTTCCTGGTAGGTGGTGGTGATGTAGCCGCTCTGCAGCGACTCATAGTCCTGATAGATCGTGCCATCCCCTTCGATGGTGGAATGGCGATCGAAATGCTCGAACAGCGTCAGAGAGGTGACCGTGATGTCCGACGGCAGCTTGTAGTCGAGCCGCAGGGCCGCCGAGAACATGTCGTTGCGATTGCGCGCCGGTGCGCAGGAGGTGGAGGTCGTCGGCTTTACGCTTCCGATCGGCGTCGTCCCGAAGGGCGGATCGAGCGGAGAGGTATTGACGCAGGCACTCCAGTCGGCAGCGCGGTCATTATGCGGCGCGAAAGGATAATGGTAGCCCTGGCCGATGGAACCGAACTGGTTGAAGGGATAGACCCCGAGGCGCGGATCAAGACCGCTGACCGCGCTGAGGACCGCGA
>JAKAVI010000254.1 GCA_021817355.1 Pseudomonadota bacterium
TCCAGCCATTCGCTGAGGGCATTGACGACTGACACCCCCACCCCGTGCAGGCCGCCAGATACCTTGTAGGCGTTCTGCTCGAATTTTCCGCCGGCATGCAGCTGTGTCATGATGACTTCGGCCGCAGATACGCCTTCACCGGAATGAATATCGGTGGGAACGCCGCGACCATTGTCGAATACGGTGCAGGAGCCATCGGGGTTGAGAGTTACGTCGACGATGTCGGCGTAGCCGGCGAGAGTTTCGTCGATGGCATTGTCGACGACTTCATAGACCATGTGGTGCAGGCCCGAACCATCGTCCGTGTCGCCGATGTACATGCCGGGACGTTTGCGCACGGCGTCAAGACCCTTGAGCACCTTGATGCTCTCGGCGCCATATTCATATTCATTGGGAGTGACTGGATTGGACATATCAGCTCTGCAAGATGAAACGACCGTCCGCGACGCCATAGCAATGTGCGTGTACGCCGCGGAACAAGGAAATATCGGTACCTGTCATCCAGGCCTGGGTACCCAGGGCCTCGATCTCGGCAAAAAGTCCCGCCCGGCGGATCTCGTCCAAATGGGCGGCGATCTCGTCGAGCAGCAGGATGGGCGCCGGCGCACCCGCATTATGTGCCAGCTCAAACGCCTGGGCCAGAACGATGGCAATGAGCAGGGCCTTCTGCTCGCCAGTGGAACAGGTCCTTGCGTCGACCCGCTTGGCCGCGTGGCGCACGATCAGATCGCTGCGATGCGGTCCGAAGAGTGTACGACCGACCTGCGCGTCCGCCAAGCGCTGCTGCACAAGACGTTGGCAAAAGCCGCTGCTGCCGGTTTCGGCGCTGAGCCGATCGGCCTCGCCATCCAGTTCGAGGCTGGCGGAGGGAAAGCTGCCATGATCACCGCGCTGCGCCAGCGCACGGTTGAGGCGTGATACTGTCTCGGCCCGAGCAAGTGACATGGCGACCCCAGTTTCAGCCATCTGCCCTTCCAGGGCCTCAAGCCAGGCCGGATCGCGGGGTCCATATTTGAGAAGCCGGGCCCGTTCGCGCATGGCGCTCTCATAGCGGGCGGCGCGCCGGGCATGTTTGGGATCGAACCCGACGACCAGCCGGTCGAGAAATTTGCGTCGACCGCTGGCCCCTTCGATGAACAGCCGGTCCATCGCTGGGGTCAGCCACATCATCTGCACCATCTCGCCGAGGTCGGCTGAGGAGGCCGCATTGGCCCCGTTCAAACGCACGTGACGGCGTTCGCTGCCGGGAGCTGAGGCGATCATCCCGGTGCCAATTTCGTAGCTTTGCTCGCCACGCCTCAGGCTGGCAGCTACGGCCCACAGCGCCGAGCCCGCCGCCGTCGGCCCCGTCCGTGTGTGTTCGGACAATTTGGCCCCGCGCAATCCGCGGCCAGGTGCCAGCAACGACAGGGCGTCGAGCACATTGGTCTTGCCTGCACCATTGGCGCCGACGAGCACGATGCTTTGCCCACGCGTATCCAATTCAGCACTCGCATAGGAGCGAAAATTCGACACTACAAGCCTTGTTACGGCAAGGCTCGGAAGGCGGTCCACATCCGGCATTGCCGGGGAATGACGGTTGGTCTCGATCAAAACTCACACCCGCATGGGCATGAGGACATAGAGCGTGTGCGTATCTTCCGCATCTTCGATGATGGTGGGTGCGCTCGCATCGGAGAGCAGAAACCGCACCTCCTTGCCCTCGATCTGGTTGGTGATATCGAGCAGGTAGCGTGCATTGAAGCCGATTTCGATCGGTGCTGCGCTATAGGTGGCCCCCAGGTCCTCGGTGGCGGTGCCGCTGTCCGGGTTGACTACGCTCAGCGTGACCCGATCGGTATTGAGGTTCAGCTTCACCGCACGGGTCTTGTCGGCGGAGATGGTGGAAACGCGGTCAACCGCATGGGTTAATTCCCGGGCATCCACGGCAAGCACCTTGTCGTTGCCCGAGGGGATCACCCGCTGATAATCGGGGAAGGTGCCGTCAATGAGCTTGGAGGTCAGTTCCACGCCGCTGGTGGCAAACTGGATCTTGGTATCGGACAAGGCAATGTCGATGGCGCCTTCGGCATCATCGAGGAGCCGGCGCAATTCGGTGACGGTCTTGCGGGGAACGATTACGCCAGGCATGTCGGCGGCCCCGTCGGGCATGTCCAGTTCGTAGCGGGCAAGGCGATGGCCGTCGGTCGCAGCGGCCCGCATCACCGCTTTGGCCCCCTTGGCCACATGCAAAAAGATCCCGTTGAGATAAAACCTGGTTTCCTCGGTTGAAATGGCAAATCGCGTCTTGTCGATCAGACGCACGAGCTCGGGTGCGGCGAGACGGAAACGATAGGGCTGGGCTCCCGCCGCCATTTGCGGAAAATCCTCTTTGGGCAAGCAAGCGAGCTCGAAGCGGATGCTGCCGGCCGACACCGCCAGCCGGCCCCCTTCTTGGGTCATCAGCTCGGCCTGCACCTGAGAGCCCTCGGGCAGCTTGCGGACGATGTCGTAGAGCATGTGCGCCGGGGCAGTGGTCGAGCCGTTGCGCAGCACATCTGCCGGCAGGGCTTCGACAATCTCGATGTCGAGATCGGTGGCGGTGAGCTTTAGCTGCCCCTTGGCCGCGTCAATCATCACATTCGAGAGAATGGGTATGGTATTGCGCCGTTCGACGACGCTTTGCACATGGCTGAGGGCCTTGAGGAGGGCGGCGCGTTCGATAGAGATCTTCATGGTCTCGTGTTCATTCCCGTCGCTGAATTCTGGGCTGGAGGGGCAGCGATGCTGCGGGCGATAGCCCCCGCCGATGCCCGCAAAGGCTCGACACCCGGCATGGCCGGACTCAAGGAAAAACTATAGCAACTGGTGACTGCGGCGCCTAGTGCAGGATCACCGCGAAATCCCCACAAGCCAGCGGAGTGTCAGGTGTTTTGCCAGCCTTATGCGCCCAAGGCCTAGCCTGTGCAGGCACCACCCCCTGGCGTGCCGCTCAGGCCTGGCCGCGCTGGGACAGCACCTGCTTCAGAAAATCCACTTCCTGACGGAACACGGAATCCTCGTCACACAGGGCGGCAACCCGCCGGCAGGCGTGAAGGACGGTGGTGTGGTCGCGTCCGCCAAAACGCTTACCGATTTCGGGCAAGGAGCGCTGGGTCAGTTCTCTGGCGAGGTACATGGCCACCTGCCGCGGCCGGGCGACCCGGCGCGTGCGCTGGGGCGAATGGAAGTCGCGCATGTCGAGCTTGTAGAACTCGGCGGTCTTGCGCTGGATATCCTCGATCGAGGTCTTGTGGAGCTTGCCGGAGCGCTGCTGGCCAAGGGTTTCTTCAACGACCTCGAGGGTCACGGTCTTTTTGGTCAGATCGGCATAGGTCGCAAGCTTGGTGAAGAGCCCAATGAGATCCCGCGGGCTGGCCTCATCGAGGTCGGCAAGCCGTTCCAGCGCCTCGCTCGGCAGCGTGGCGCTGCTGCGCTGGCGGGCGAATTCCTCAGCCTTGGCCTTCAGGATGGCGAGGCGGGTTGTCCGCTCGGGCTTTTCGAGGCCGATGACGAGCCCACCTGAGAGGCGCGAACGCACATCATCGCCGAGGCTCTCGAGTGCGGCCGGTGGCTTGTCGGCGGCGATCACCACCTTGCGCCGCTGGTCGGCGAAGGCGTTCACCGTATGCAGGAACTCGCTGATGGTGGCCGCGGAGCGGCAGATGTGCTGCAGATCATCGATCAGAAGCAGATCGGCGCCGCGCAGCTCCTCCTTGAAGGAAAGCGTATCCTTGCGGTGAAGCGCTCCCAGGAACTGGCGCATGAAGTCCTCGGCGCCGAGGAAAAGCGGACGGCGCCCGCGTTTTTTCGCCTCGAGGGCAGTGGCATTGAGCAGATGGGTTTTGCCGAAGCCGAAGCCGCCATGGATGTAGAGAAGGCCGATATCCGAGTTTTCTCCCTCCGCCAGGGCCTTAGCTGCCCGCCAGGCAAATTCATTGGCCGGTCCGGGCACGAAGCTGTCGAAGGTCTGCGCGGGATGGAGCAGGCGATTGGCAAGCTGGCGACGGGCCAGGGGGTCGGGCTGGCGGGTCTCGGCCAGTGTCGGGCCAGGGTGGCTTTGCACGTCAGTCCGGCTGGCACGCTCGGCGCCGATCAGCTTGGGGGCAAGCACAATCGAAATTGACGCCGGACTTGCACCACAGGCCTGGAACGCCCGCTCGATGCGGTCGAGATAGCGATTGGCTACCCAGTTGCGGGCAAAGGGTTTGGGGGCGCCGATCTGGAGTTCATCCTTGTCTGAAGAGATGAGGACCAGCGAGGCGATCCAGGTTTCAAAAAGAGCATCTCCGAGATCGGCCCTTAATTTCTCGCGAACCGCCGCCCACATTGCCGCCCAATTTGCTTGTCCGGTAGTTTTAACGACTTGACCCATCATTCGACCCTTTATCAATTATTATGCATAACCGGTATTCTGGCTAAGCAATCCCCGCCTGTATTGTTCGTGTTCTGGCCTGCTTTGGTGCAGGACAAGTATTTTCGGTATCAATCCTATGCTGATGCCTCCCCCCGCTCTGATCGCGGCCTCACCCCTGTTGCCAGGCCAGTCCTGCGGCCTTCCAGCCACTTCTCAGCCCGCGATGACGGCAGGCATCGAGTTCCCCCTCAAATCCCCCCATGATGTTGTAGGCCGGCCCGAAACCTGCCTGCGTCAAGGCCGCCGCTGCGGCTGCCGAGCGCCCGCCTGAGCGGCACAGCAACAGCAGTGGTGCGTCTGATGGTGCGCCTGCCTGGCTCAACGCGGCGTCGACTTCGACGATGAAGTCGGGATTGCGCTCGCCGCTCGGGAAATATTGCCATTCCACCAAAAGTGGCCCGAGGCCCAGGGCAGACAGGTCAGGCAGCCCGACGAACGACCATTCTGCCCGGGTGCGAACATCGATGAGCTGGGCGCCTTGAACCGTCGTCAGAACCCGCCAGGCCTCCTGACAATCAATATCGCCGGCATATTCGTTCGCAGCCACGGGCACGTTTCTCCAATAGAGATCACGAGAGCGGCACGCCTCAACGCGGCCGCTTGATGCGCTCTTTAAGTCTAGATTATGATCTGGATTTACCGAATAGACAGTTCAGAGAACTATTGTGTGCCAAAGCGGGAGTTTTATTGTTCTTGTTCTTTGGCATCTCTTGTCTCGCCCCGACTTTCGGTCCAGTGACGATAGGCCGATAGGTGCTCCGGGCGCAAGTGAAAAACGTGCCCCAGAGGCCTGAAATTGCACCAGGTGCGCTTTTCGTGAACCTCGTGTGAACGCGATAAGTCTATGTGACGCATACGGAAAATGGAAATCAGAAGCGAATCAATCGCTTAACTTCCACCTACGGCAAGGATCCCAGGAGCACTGTCACGAATTGTTCTTTGTCCGCAAAAGAAA
>JAKAVI010000397.1 GCA_021817355.1 Pseudomonadota bacterium
AAAAGGTGCTGCAAGACTATCTGGCGAAGCTTGCACAAAACGCTGCGCCGGGGGCCATGACCCTCCAATCGCCCCACGTCCGCATCATCACCGGACAGGAACTCGAAGACATGATGAAGGCGATCCAGCAACTGGCGCAGATCGGTGATCGCACCAAGGCGGCGCAGCTGCTCGCCTTGTTGCAGAATCTGCTTGAAAACATGCAGGTAAGGACCGCCCAAGGTGCCGGAGGCGGCGGGCAATCCGCGGCGGGCAAGGCCGCTGCGGACGCCATCAAAAAGCTCGGCGATATCACCGGACGCCAGCGCGAACTGCTCGACAAGACCTATCGGTTGCGCCAGGGCGACAGCGCGCCTTCCGATGGCACACCGCAGGCACTGGCACTGGCGCAGACCCGGCTCAAGCGCCAACTTGGCCAGGTGCTCGGAGGGCTCGGTTCAAGCCAGGCAAAAATACCCCTGAGCCTCAAGGATGCCGTTACGGCGATGGGTGAGGCTGCCAAAGAGCTCTTCACGCGGCACCTTTACGGCGCCGGCACGGCGCAGAAGAAGGCCCTCGAGGACCTGCAGAAGGGCATCGCCAACCTTGCCAAACAGGCCGGCTCCGGCATGGCGGGCGCCGCGGCAGAGAGCCAGGATCCCTTTGGCCGGCCGCAAGGCGCAAAGGGCACCATCAGCGGCGAAAACCTGCAGCTGCCAGACAAGTCAACGCTGAGACGTGCGCGCCAGATCCTGCAGGAGCTGCGCAAGCGGGCCGGCGAACGCGGGCGCTCAGAGGAAGAGCTCGACTATATCGAGCGCCTGCTCAAGGAGTTTGATTGAACTCCGCGGCCTCTGGCATCAGCGCCTGAAGGATGGGAGCAAAGGCGCTCATCTGCTGCATGCCCGCCGGACCAAGCGTCAGGCCGCCGTCAACAACAAGGGCCTGGCCCGTGACCCAGTCCGCACCGTCCGAGGCCAGGTAAAGCGCAGCCTCCGCGATATCGCGGGGCAAGCCCCCACGACGGAGCGGTTGACTGTCGCTGGCCGCGCTCGCAATGGCCTCAAGTCGGGTATCGGCGAGCTGGCTGGGAAGGCCCAGCGCCGTGGCAAAGATGTTGGTGGCAATCAGGCCCGGACAAATACAATTGACCCTGATGCGGTGTTCTGCGAGCTGCACGGCCGCCACGGTGGTCATGTGGATGATCGCCGCCTTGGCAATCGAATAGAGCACGGGGCCATAACCGGCGCTCAGACCCGCTACCGACGCGGTGGTGATAATGGCCCCGCCCGAGGCCCGTTTCAGTGCCGGCAACGCATGCTTGATGCCAAAAAGGGCGGCCCGCACATGCAGATGCATGACGCTGTCAAAGCTCCCGGCGCTGATCTGATCGACCGTTTCATTGGCACCGCCGGCACCGGCGTTGTTGAACATGCAGTCCAGCCCTCCGAACTCAGCTTCGGCGGCGGCGATGGCCGCCGCGATCTCAGCCTCATCAAGCACGTTGCAATGGACATATTTGATCCGTCCAGGTGCGCTCTCTTCCAGGCGCCGGCCGCGATCATCGGCGATATCCGCAGCAATGACCCGCGCCCCCTCGCGGGCAAAGAGTTCGGCCGTTCCCCGGCCAATGCCGCTTCCCGCCCCCGTAATCACCGCAACCTTGCCTTCAAGCCGTCCCATCCTCAATTCCTCCTTCGCGCTGATTGACCCCTCGACCTCGCCCAGCCTAAATCGCAGCCATGATCGATGCCATCTCTCTTGCCCAGGATCTGATCCGCTGCCCTTCGGTCACGCCCAAGGATGCGGGCGTCCTTGCCGTGCTGGAAAAGGCCCTCACCCCGCTCGGGTTTCACTGCCAGCGCCTGCGCTTCGAAGAAGACGGTACGGAGGGGGTGGACAATCTTTATGCCCGGCTGGGCACCACGCAGCCGAATTTTGGCTTTGCTGGCCATACCGATGTGGTTCCGGTGGGCGATCTTGCGGCCTGGACATCCGACCCCTTCGGCGCCGAGATCCGCGCCGGCATCCTTTATGGCCGCGGCGCCGCCGACATGAAATCGGCAATCGCCGCCTTTGTCGCCGCCTGCTCCCGCCTGCTTGACGGCGGCCGGCCAAACGGTTCGATCTCTCTGCTGATTACCGGCGATGAAGAGGGCGTGTCGATCAACGGCACGCGCAAGATGCTCACCTGGATGGGCGCGCAAGGAGAGCTGCTTGATCATTGCCTCGTTGGCGAGCCCACGGCTTCGGTGCGTTCCGGCGACACCGTAAAAATCGGCAGACGTGGCTCGATGAACGTGTCCTTTACCGTGCGCGGAATTCAGGGGCATACCGCCTACCCCCAGCGTGCCCTCAATCCCATTCCCATTCTGGCAACACTCGCAAGCGAGCTGGCCGGCGAGCCTCTGGACGCCGGCACAGATCACTTTGAGCCTTCAACCCTCGTCTTCACGAGCTTTGATGTCGGCAACCCCGCCGGCAACGTCTCTCCGGCTCTGGCCCACGCCCGCTGCAATATCCGCTTCAACGACCTGCACACCCCCCAGCAACTGGAACAGCGTCTGCGGGCACGGGCCGATGCCGTGGCAGCCCGGATGGGTGGACAGATCACGCTCGAAACCCGCGTCAGCGGCGAGGCGTTCCTGACCAAGCCCGGAGCCTTTACCGCGCTCATCGCCCGCGCCGTGCGCACCATCACAGCCGAAGCGCCGCTGCTGTCAACCGGCGGCGGAACCTCCGACGCACGTTTCATCAAGGACATGTGCCCGGTGGCCGAACTCGGCCTTCCCGGCACCACCATGCACAAGGTCGACGAATGCATGCCGGTTCATGAGATCGCACAGCTGACGGATATCTACACGGCGCTGCTCAAGACCTATTTTGCCTCTCCTTCCCTATGAACCAGGCCGCCATCGGCATCTTCGATTCGGGTATGGGCGGGCTCACGGTGATGCGGGCCCTTAGCTTTGCGCTGCCCTCAGAACAATTTATCTATCTTGGTGACACCGCGCGCCTTCCCTACGGCACCAAGAGCGCCGTCACGGTGCGTCGCTACGCGATGCAGGCGGCGCGGGCCCTGGCGCAGCACAAGGTCAAGCTCATCGTGATCGCCTGCAATACCGCGAGCCTTGCGACGCGGGAGCTTGCCGAGAGCCTGGCCCCGCTTCCGGTTCTCGGAGTTATCGAGCCGGGAGCTGCTGCCGCCCTTGCCGTGGCACCAGAGGGCCCCATCGCCGTCCTTGCCACCGAGGGGACGGTGAAGGACGGCGCCTATGCCCGCGTGATCGGCGCCAGCGTAGCGGTGGTGCAGCAGGCCTGTCCGCTCTTTGTCCCGCTGGCCGAGGAAGGTCTTACCGAGGGGGCGATCGCCGAGCTCGTGGTGCGCCGCTATCTCGAGCCTGTTCTTGGCATGCGCCCTGCACCAAGGGCTCTGCTGCTGGGTTGCACGCATTATCCGGTGCTGCGCCAGGTGATTGGCCGGATCGCCGGTCCTGAGCTTGCGCTCGTGGACAGCGCCCAGACCACTGCCGCCGCGGTGACGCAGCTGCTGGACCTGCGCCAGCTTCGGGCCGAACGCCGCGGGAAGCCTTCGCCACGCTTTCTTGTCACCGATGCCCCTGAGCGCTTCGCCCGCATTGGCCAGATATTTTTCGGCGAGGCGATCGATCCGGACCAGGTTGAGCTGATCGATCTTCAGTAGTCGACGGCAACGAGATAAAGCCCGTCAGCCGGTGCCACCGGGCCACAGCGCTCGCGATTTGCGGCGGCAAGGGCCGCAGCCACATCCTTCGCCTTCCACTTGCCCTCGCCCACCAGCTTGAGGGTTCCCACCATCGAGCGCACCTGGTGGTGCAGGAACGAGCGTGCCGATGCCGCGATCCAGAGCTCATCGCCCTGCTCGGTCACTTCCAGGCGGTCCAGCGTTCGCACCGGCGACCTCGCCTGGCACTGTGCAGCGCGAAAGGTGGTAAAATCGTGCGTCCCGATGAGCGCTTGCGCCGCTTCGTGCATGGCTGTGCCATCAAGCCTGCGCGCGAGCTGCCAGGCCCGTCCGCGCTCGAGCGCGAGGGGCGCACGCCGGCACACGATGCGATAGCGGTAATGGCGGGCCCGGGCCCAGAACCGCGCATGAAAATCGTCCGCAACCCTTACGGCATCGAGGATCGCCACCGGAGCGGGCCGCAGGAAATGATTGAGCGCATCGCGCACCTTTGACGCGGCAAAGTCGCGCGCCAGATCAAAATGGGCGACCTGACCTAGAGCATGCACACCGGCATCGGTGCGGCCGGCCGCCGCCAGGCTGACTTGTTCTCCACTGAAGTTGAAGATCGCCGCTTCGATCGCGCCCTGCACGGAAGGGCCATTGTCCTGGCGCTGCCAGCCGCAAAATGGGCTCCCGTCATATTCGATGCGCAGGCAGTAGCGCGCCATCAGCTGAGCCGTTCTCCTTGATGAAGGACAAAGCCCCGCAGCAGCTCCGCTGCGCAAAGCGGCGCGCGCCCGGCCCGCTGAACCCGCAGGAGCCGCAAGGCGCCCTCGCCACAGGCAACGGTCAAATCGCCATCGAGCACTTCACCGGGGACACCGCTGCGCGCGACGGGTTCGGCCAGGAGGATCTTCAGCCGCTCGCCACGCACCTCACACCAGGCCCCTGGCGCAGGCGACAGCGCCCGGATCAGGCAGTCCAGTTCGGCCGCCCGCCTGTTCCAGTCGATGCGCGTATCCTGCTTCTGGATTTTATGGGCGTAGCTGATCCCCTCAGCGGACTGCGGCTGGGCTGCAATGCTGCCGCGCTCCAGCGCGGCGAGGGCCCGCACCATCAGATCGGCGCCAAGCCGGGCCAGCTCGTCATGCAATTCGCCAAACGTCTTGCGGCCGATTGTCGTGCGCTCGGACATCAGAACAGGACCGGTATCGAGGCCCTCGTCCATGCGCATCACCATGACCCCGGTCTGCGTGTCGCAGGCCATGATCGCCCGCTGCAGGGGCGCCGCGCCGCGCCAGCGTGGCAACAGCGAACCATGAAGATTGAAGCAGCCGAGGCGCGGCGCCTCGAGTATGGCCCTGGGCAGCAAGAGGCCATAGGCGACCACCACGGCCGCATCGAGACCAAGCGCTGAAAAGGCCTCTTGCTCGGCCACGCCCTTGAGAACGGCGGGGGTTCGCACCTCAAGACCATGGCGCGCCGCAAGCCTTGCCACCGCAGAGGGCTCCGCCTGCAGCCCCCGCCCCTTGGGGCGCGGCGGCTGCGAATAGACGGCAGCAATGTCATGACCCCGCGCCAGGAGCTCAGCGAGCGTTGGCGTGGCAAAATCGGGCGTGCCCATGAAGGCAAGACGCAAGGCCATCTCAGCCGGCCTTTTTCAGCTTCTTTGCTTTGGCAAGCTTCTTGAGCGCCATC
>JAKAVI010000346.1 GCA_021817355.1 Pseudomonadota bacterium
GAGTAGCAATACATATGATTGGGATTGTCGACACGACAGCCAGGATAGGAATTGACGAGCCAGGTGCCGCCGACGCCGTTGTTGCGCTCAACGATGATGAAGGGCACGCCCGCCTGGCTGAGACGGATCGCCGCCAGCAGCCCAGACATGCCGGCACCAATGATCAGGACACGGAAGTTTTCCTTGACCTGTGCGGGCACCATGCTGAAGTCAGGCATGCGCTCGTCGCGGCCTGAGAATTCCATCTCCTCTTCGAAATAGGGAATATAACGATCCGGAATTTCTGCGCCGGCAACAAAGCTCATCAGCCGGTGAAGCGCGTCTGCGGACATGGCCGGACCCATCGTGCAGCCGCGATCACGATACGCGCGCAGGATGGAAAGAATCTCGGCGCAGATCCGCGCCCGCGTCGCCTCGTCATAGCCGCCCTGGCCGTCGCCAAAGAAGTCATAGACTGGTGCCTTGAAAGCCTCGATCAGCTCAAGATTTCCGGCGATCTGGGCGGCCGCGGCCATCAGGGACGGCAGATGCCCATCCGTGACCGCAGCGGCAATCACGCTGTCATCTGCGGTAAGGTCCGCAAGCCCTGCCTTTGGTGCTGTTTGCTGTGCCATGTCTTCCTCCATGATTTTTGAAGGTAAGCTTAGGGCACACCAAGCCACGAGGCGAGTATGTTTTGCGCAGCATTGCGGTAGGACAAAGCTGTGGCCCAGCGGTCGTCGCCAACCGCCTTGCCCTGGGTCAGGGTTTTGGCACAAGGAAATTCGAAGCTGAGATCACGCAATGCCGTACATTTGGGTGGTGTACCCCGGCAAGCGACGTTACGTCATCTCTGCCGTCACAGCCTTCCCGCTGTGCCAGGATTTGCTTTAGCACAAGGCGGCGGGCTCAGAACCGCCCGGCGCGAAAGTCGAGCACCGCCTGGCGCAGTTCATCCTCGGTGTTCATGACAAAGGGACCATATTTGGCTACCGGTTCGCGCAGGGGCTTGCCTGCCGCCACAAGCAGTTTTGCCGCCATTGCCTCGGCTACAAGATGAACGCTGTCGCCCGGGGACAGTACGCCGATCATGCCGGCGGCAAGGCGCTTGGCACCGATGCAAACGGTACCTTCGTAGACGTAGACAAAGGCATTGTGTGTACCGGGCAGGCTGAGCTCGGCTTCTGCGCTTGCGGCCATGTCCAGATCGACAAAAAGCGGCTCGGTCGCGGGTGGATCCACGGGGCCACGCACCCCAAGAACTTCCCCGGCGATGACCTTGGCCCAGACACCCTCGGCCAGTGAAACGCGCGGAATCTGTGCGGGGGCAATTTCCTGATAGCGCGGGGCCCTCATCTTGTCCTTCGCGGGAAGGTTCACCCACAGCTGAAAGCCCTTCATCAACCCATGGTCCTGTTCGGGCATTTCGGAGTGAACAATGCCGCGCCCGGCGGTCATCCACTGTATGGCACCTGGCGTCAGCAGGCCTTCATGACCCTTATTGTCGCGGTGGCGCATGCGCCCTGCCAGCATGTAGGTAACGGTTTCAAAGCCACGATGGGGATGGCTCGGAAAGCCGGCGATATAGGCTTGGGGGTCATCTGAGCCAAAGGCGTCCAGCATCAGGAAGGGGTCGAGATCAGGTAGCTGAGGTTGACCAATGACACGGCTGAGTTTTACGCCGGCGCCATCACTGGCCGCCATGCCGGGGCCACTCCATACAATCTGGCGCGGTTTCTGGTGATGCTGGCTCTGGGCAGCTTGCAACATGACACCCTCTTTGAGGTCTACCAACCCAATCTGGGGATCGCCACCCTGCCCGTCGAGACGAAACTTCGTAAACCGTATGTTCTTACATAAGGAACACTACAGTAGAACATATTTCCTTTGTAGAAACCTTGGGACCGCGGCCTACGACCCAGCAGATCGCGCGCTGAAGCTTCATCCACATTTGCGTCGTCTCAGCCGGGAACAGCCGACCTCGGCCATCCGCCAATTCCCCTTTGCGACCCGCCTGGAAACGCCATGCCGCTCATCATGCATCTATAGCTTCCGCCAAACCCTGGCCTGTTACTGCGTAGCGCTGCGGATACTGCGGAGTTGTCCTATAGCCAGCATAATCCGACGATGATGGGCAGATGAGCGGTCTTGGCAATCCTGCTGCATTCGGGCAGCGAGAGCTGCTGCCTGTCCGCAACAACCCGGCCATCCAGACTCCCACTGCATTGCACTTCGCGTCGCGTCGACAGCGGCCCAACGCGTGAGTGCTCGGCAGGGGGCTGCGCCTATTCCGCAGCGAGCCCCAGTCTGGCGTCTAGCGAGTATTTGCCGGCCCCAGTGACATACAGAAGGAAGCAACCCCCGATAATACTGATATTTTTGTAAAAATTGATTTCACCCTCAAAATGAGCCATGCCCGTCATGGTCCAGTAATGATGACCAATAAGTGCGGTTCCTAATGTGTAAATAGCAAGCAATATGGCCAGAGGTCGGGTAAATATACCAACAATTATTGCCAAGGAAGCAAAGAGCTCCATAATAATAGCGACTATTGTAGCGACTGTTGGCATAGGAGCACCGACCTGCTGCATATATGCAATTGTACCAGAATAATCGGTAAATTTTCCCCATCCGAATATGAGAAACAAAAGGACGAGTAAAAATCTCGAAAGCAAAATGACTTCGTCTTTCATTTTATCTGAGCAGAACGATTTCATCGTTTTTCTCCATGGCTACGTCGCCGCGATGGCGATTGCGCAGCGTCAAGATGATAGTGGTCTGGTGCCAATTGCACCGAGATACATTCCTTGAAGCTTGCAGACCAAATCTGGAGAATATCGCTCTGGCCGTCGAGGCGGAACTGGGAAAACCCTTCGTTCTTCAAACGCGAACATAACAGTGATTGAATTTATCCACGGAGAAACTCTCGGATAATCGTTGGCAAACCAGGCGCACAAGGTTGGCGAACCCGCCTTCCGGGGTTCGGCAAGACGGCCGGCAGTGACGCCCTTGATGCCCGGCTGTCCTGCCGGGGATAACAAACCCCACATGCTCGCAAGCCACATCAAGGGGTACGATCTGGGACTGCGTAAATCCTTGCGTCACTGAAACCACAAAGTTGGCTTTGGCACCGGGCGGGCGACAGAAGATGGGGGGGCAGTTTGACATGCATAAGGACGATGAGGCGAAGAAATCTCACCAGCAGGTGTGGACCTTCTGGCTGCCCCGGCTGGTCATTTCATTCCTTGCTGTCGCCTTGTGGTGGCGTGCCATTCTTGGGACAACTAATCGGCTACCCTTTAACGTGACCAACTGCACCCTCGTGGCGTGCGTGCCGACACCAATGGTGTCAGCTACCAACGCCATTTCCTTGCAACCCGAGGAACGCATTCTCATTGCCGAACAGCCGTTCCTAACCCGCGTCCTGCTGATCAACAGCAACGTGCCGCGCGGCCCAGGCTACGAGCTTTGGATACGGCGGGGTGACAAACGCCTTCCACTCATTGTGCATACGGTGCCTGCCAGGAATGCAGATACCCTGGCAGACAGGGCGTTCGAAACTTTCGTACTCGCTTTTGCGCTTCTTATGCTCTGGCGTGGGCAAACTCCAGCAAGTCGCGGGCTTTGCGTTTTTGGGCTGACGTCGGTGTCGCGCGGCCTTATGGCAATTACGCTGCCACCGCCATGGAATCTGTTGGTCGCCAACCTCTATCCGCTGATCGGCGGTCCCGTTGCCTTCATTGGCCTTTACATGACCGCCACCGCCCTCGTCCGACCAAATTTTGGCGGATTGCTCAAGTCGGGCGCCTTCCTGGCCTATCTTGGAACTCTGGTGCTCTTGGCACTCAGCGAACTCCTCCCTGAACTGCTCATTCTCGGCAAGTTAAATTTGCCGCTTTCGATAATGCCGTTTTGGATGATCGGGCAAATCTCTCCCATTGTGTTTGGGGCTATCGCCTGGGCCGTACCGTTGATCTATCTTGTGCTTGGCTATCGTCACAGCAAGCCTGATGAACGCTTACGAATCCGCTGGTTCATCGCCAGCCTTTCGTTGATGCTGCCATTGATTGCCCTAAATGTTCTGCTGGGTTCTACCCGCGGATTTTCCGCAACTGAACTCTATCTTCTACAGATGATGAAAATCGCGGTCAGTTTCGCAGTGTTCGCGATATTGAGCTACGCCGCACTGAACCAACGCCTGGTTGCGGTTCGCTTCGTGATAAACCGGGCCCTGGTGTTTGCTGTTCTGACAGCGATCCTGATTGGTGCACTTTCTCTCATCGAAAGTCTGATAGAGCAGAGCATCGTCAGTAAAGACGCAGGTCTGGCGCTGAATCTCGCCGTGCCGCTGCTTCTCGGCCTCTTCATCAATCGTATCCATCGCTGGGGCGAGGACAATGTGGAACGCTTCGTGTTCCGAAAGGAATATCAAGCCCGCACCACGATCCTCACTTTCCTGCATGACGCGGGGTTCATATCTCAGCCAGCAACGCTCTATGAACGCACTGCGGAAATCTTCGCAACAAACGCGGGCGGGCGCTATGCCGCGATGTTCCTGATTTGCGGATCCTCGTATGAGCGGGTGGCGGCGAGCAAAAAATGCCAGGACTTACCCTCAAAGGTGGATATCGATGACGAGGCCATGGTCAGACTTCGGGCAACGCTCGCTCCGGTCGACCTTGCGCTGCTGTCAAGCAAGCTTGGCACAGAAGGACTTGCTCTGCCTTTGGCGATGCGCGGTCGGCTCGACGGAGTCCTGCTTTGCGGACCCAAGGCCGAGGGACGTTACGCTCAGAGCGAGATTGACTTTCTCGAAAAGGCGGCAGCAGGCATCTCAGCCTGCATCGTGGCACTGCGCGCTGAGCTGCAAGACCAATTGGTGAACCCGACGGCCAGAAGTGCGGCGCCTGCCGATATACTCCCAGCCCAAGCTTCTCGCCTAGCTGGTTCTTGAGCGAGCGTAATAATGTCCGAAGCCAGAGAAGGTGAGGGACTGCGCGGCACGCGGTCACAGGCCTTGCCCTCCGCATCAGAGAATTTGAACTGCGCCAGCATGCTGCCACTCGCATGCTTGTGATCATCATGGCCCGTCGCACCGCAAGCCGTCTTATGGAAGCGGAAGTGCAAGCGCTTTGGGCAATGTCCTCCCTGCTGGATTGGCCCAGCCGGGCGCAAACATTGGTTCGGTGGCAACCTCGTCTGACAGGGCTCAGGGCCACCCGGCTTAGACATTGGGTCAAGGGTAATCCTCCGCCTGAGCAGCCGGAACGGTGGCGCCCACGGCGTTGGCGTACCCGGTTACTTATTTGCCGGTTACGTATTGTTATGGTCCGTATATTTGAGGGAATGGCGCACCCGACAGGATTCGAACCTGTGACCTCTGCCTTCGG